>JAILJL010000130.1 GCA_024694785.1 Lachnospiraceae bacterium | reverse complement strand
TGTCTATTCGATCCTTACATGGAATGTAGGTTACGGCGCCTTGGGTGATAATGCAGACTTCTTTATGGATGGCGGCAATGATGTAATGACCGCCGATAAGAATCGTGTCGACACCAATCTTAAAGCAATGGCAACCGAGATGATTGCCTGCGATCCGAACTTTATCTTCCTTCAGGAAGTCGATGTCAAAAGCAGACGCTCATATAAGATTGATGAAACATCCTACTTCTTTAATAAACTTAATGAAAGCGGCAATTATCAGTCGGCATTTGCCTATAACTTCAAGGTCAAATTCATCCCTTACCCGATTCCTCCAATAGGAATGGTTAATGGCGGAATAATGACTTTATCCTCCTATCCTATCGAAAATGCTTCAAGAATCAAGCTTCCGTGCCCTTTCTCCTGGCCGGTTCGTCTCGGTAACCTTAAGCGTTGTCTGCTCGTAACAAGGATCCCTGCAGGTAATAAGGAACTTGTCTTAATCAACGCCCACCTTGAAGCATATGACAATGGTACGGGAAAAGAAGAACAGACCAGGCTTCTTAGAGACATCATTGATGAAGAGATTAGGAAAGGTAACTATGTAATAGCAGGCGGAGATTTTAACCAGACATTCTCCAACATAGATACAAGCGCTTATCCTTGCTATGAAGGCATGTGGCAATGCGGCAAGATTGATACGGATGCATTCGACAATGTAAGCTTTATAATGGATGATCGACATCCTACATGCCGCTCTTTGGATAAGGCTTATGTCGATGCCGATAAAGATACTTTCCAATACTATATGATTGACGGATTCATAGTTTCAAATAATATTGAAATCCTAAGTTGCGATACGCTCGATTATGACTTCAAGAATACAGATCACAATCCTGTGTTAATGCAATTTAAACTCGGAAATTAAAAAAAGGGATGATCCTTTTCATACAATTTGTGTGAAAAGAACCATCCCTTTTTATTTTATTACAAGTTCACTGAATCGTTGGTAACGCCCTTATTCTCTACCATTTTCTTGACCTTACCCACATACTTCTTAACCTGCTTCTCGCATCTTCCTATATAGAGCTTCGGGTTAAGCAACTTGGTAAGCTCTTTCTTATCAAGATGCATTGTATCTTCTGCTGCCAGATCACTAAGCAGATCAAACTTCTTGCCTGCCTTCATGTCGGTCACTGCCTTCATGGAGCAACGTCTTATAATCTCGTGTGCCTCCTGACGGTTAGCGCCTTTCTTAACAGCCTCCATCATGATATTCTCGGTTGCAATGAATGGAAGGTATTCCATAACATTCTTCTCGATTACTTTCTCATTTACGTGAAGTCCCTTAGATACGTTCTGTAACAATCTAAGTACCGCATCACATGCAAGGAAAGCTTCCGGAAGTGAAATTCTTCTATTTGCGGAATCATCCAAAGTTCTTTCGAACCACTGAACGGATGCCGTTAATGGTGCATTCATTGCATCAACCATGATATATCTTGAAAGTGAGCAGATTCTCTCGCATCTCATAGGATTTCTCTTGTAAGCCATTGCGGATGAACCAATCTGATCTGCCTCAAACGGCTCTTCAATCTGCTTATCATGTTGCAAAAGTCTTACATCGTTAGCCATTCTGTATGCGCTTTGTGCAACAGATGAAAGAGCATTTAATATTCTCGAATCGACTTTTCTTGGATATGTCTGACCCGATACATTAAAGCACTCTTTGAAGCCGAAGTCACCGGCTATTTTTTTATTCATCTCATCAATCTTCTTCTCGTCGCCGTTAAAAAGATCCATAAAACTTGCTTCCGTACCTGTCGTACCGCGGCATCCCAGGAACTTAATGTTCTCCAAGGCAAAATCAATTTCCTCAAGATCGCTTACGAAATCCTGAATCCATAATGTTGCGCGCTTTCCTACGGTCACAAGCTGTGCCGGCTGATAATGTGTGAATCCCAATGTAGGTATTCCCTTATATTCCATTGCGAAATCACACAGATTGTCAATTACCGTCATTAACTCTTTCTTGATATATGTAAGTGCATCTCTGTATATTACAAGGTCTGCATTATCCGTTACATAGCAGCTTGTAGCTCCAAGATGGATAATACCTGCTGCAGACGGTGCAACCTGGCCATAGGCATATACATGCGCCATTACATCGTGACGCACTTCCTTCTCGCGCTTTTTAACACACTCGTAATCAATATCCGTTAAGTGCTTATTCAATTCATCTACCTGCTTCTTCGTAATCGGAAGGCCAAGTTCCATCTCGGCACGTGCCAGAGATACCCACAGCTTACGCCAGGTCTGATATCTTGTATCCGATGAAAAAAGCTCAAGCATGTAATCGGACGCATATCTTGTCGATAATGGTGATTCGTACTTATCTGTCATATTACACCTCTCTAATAATGATGCTGTCGCGCTCAGGTCCTACGGAGACATAAGTTATGCGGCATCCAATTTCTCTCTCAATATACAAAACGTACTTTCTTGCATTTTCCGGAAGGTCTTCCCAACGTGTAATCTTGGAAATATCAGTCTTCCATCCGTCAAAGTACTCAATAACCGGTTTGCAGGCATTTAATGCCGTCGGGAACGGGAATCTGTCGATTCTCTTACCATCAAGCTCATAGTGAGTACATACCGGAATCTTATCCATATAACTTAATACATCAAGCTTCGTAATTGCAATTTCCGTTGCCGCCTGTACTTCAACACCATAACGGGTTGCAACTATGTCAAGCGCACCCACACGCCTCGGACGCCCTGTCTTTGCACCGTACTCGTGGCCTTCGGCTCTTAACTTCTCTGCCTCTTCGCCAAACATCTCGGATACAAAAGGTCCCTCGCCCACGCATGTCGAATAAGCCTTAACAACACCTATTATTCTGTCAAGCTTGGCACCCGGATATCCGGAACCTATCGGTGCATATGCCGCAATCGTATTGGACGATGTCGTATATGGATGAATACCGTAATCAAGGTCACGTAAGGAACCGAGCTGTGCTTCGAACATAATGCTCTTGCCGTTATCCACAGAGTCTTTAAGGTAAACACCGGTATCGCATATGTACGGCTTAATCTTCTCACAGTAGTTATCAAGCCATTCCTCAATCATCTCCATTGTATAAGGACGCGCATTGTATACACCCGTAATCGTTAAGTTCTTCCATGTAAGCAAATCCTGCAGGTGCTCCATAAGTTCCTCTTTATAGAAAAGCTCACCCGCGAGGATTGTCTTCTTCTGGTACTTATCGGAATAAAACGGTGCAATACCCTGCTTGGTCGAACCATACTTCTTATCCTTAAGTCTCTCTTCCTCAAGGCCATCAAGTTCTCTATGCCAAGGAAGTAAAAGTGATGCTCTGTCGCTTATCTTGAGATTATCCGGTGTAATTGAGACACCGTTGGCACGTACTGCCTCCATCTCCGTAAGAAGATTCTCCGGATCTACCGCAACTCCGTTGCCGAGAATATTAACAACACCATCTCTTAATATTCCGGATGGTAACAAATGCAATGCAAATGTTCCCTTATCGTTAATTACGGTATGACCCGCATTGCCGCCACCCTGATAGCGCGCAACTATATCATATTCTTCGGTGAGAAGATCGACCATACGGCCCTTTCCTTCATCACCCCAGTTGATTCCAACTACTATACAATTAGACATAAATTCTCCTTTGAGCAATCGCATTACATTAAATGCTGTCTCTTAATCTCTTCATTACTTCGATATATGCATCTTCAACACCACCGAGATCTCTTCTGAATCTGTCCTTATCAAGCTTCTCATTGGTCTTGCTGTCCCAAAGTCTGCAAGTATCAGGACTGATCTCGTCCGCAAGAACTATTGTGCCATCGGAAGCCTTACCGAATTCAATCTTGAAATCAACAAGTGTAATTCCGCACTGCTTCCATACTTCCTTAAGGTACTCATTAACCTTAAAAGCATACTTCTTAACAAGTTCAAGCTCTT
>JAILJL010000031.1 GCA_024694785.1 Lachnospiraceae bacterium | reverse complement strand
CTCAGGGGTTGCCGTGGCTTCACAGGTCCTATGTACCTCCACCACTCTGAATAAGAGTATCTATAAATTGTCTTCCTGTTATATTACAGCATTTATATATAAATGTCAACGAATATAAGAAATCGGACAAAAAATGCGCACATTTGTTGACTTTTTTCCCCTAAATTTTTATACTTATTAAGGAGTATTGTTTTTTCTTTCAGGGGGAAAAAAGGTGAGCATTGTTAAAACTTCGGACCTGGTTCCGGGAATGATAACGGAAGAACCGGTCAAGACAAGATCAGGACAGCTAATCGTTAACGAAGGTGTAGCACTTGACAGACGTTTAATCGAACGTCTTGATTTCTATTCGATTAAAGAGATCAAAGTCAAAGCTTCCGAACTTGATCAGAAGCAGATCGAAGAGGAAAAGGCCGCTGCTCTTCTTGCTGAAGAGACGGCAAGACGTCTTGCTGAAGAAGCTGCCGCACGTGAAGCCGAGAATCTTAAGGCTGCGCAGATGGCCGCTATGGAAGCTGCGGCGCGAGAGGCCGAAGAAGCGAAGAAGGCAAAGGAAGCCGGCGATTCCGGCAAGACTTTGGAGGATTTCTTCCGTAAGTCAAGCACTGCCACTTATACCCAGAAGGTAGTAATGTCCGACAAGTTCAAAGCTTTTCAGATATCATACTCCAAGAATACTGCCGCACTAAAGGAAGCTTTCGATACATTCCAGCATGACCATACAATTGCTCCCAAGACTCTTATGATGGAAATGATTGAGGTCTTAAATGAGCAAAAGTTCAACACTATAGAATTATTCGACATGCTGCATAATATCAAGACGGTTGAGGATTCCATCTACGCTCATTGTCTTAATGTAGCTTATATCGCACGAGTTATCGGCAAATGGATGAAGCTTGAGCACAGCGTTGTAGATGACCTTACGATTGCAGGTCTTTTCCATGATATAGGTAAGACCCTTATTCCTAAGTCCATTCTCGATAAGCCGGGCAAGCTTACGCCGGATGAATACGCCATCGTCAAGATGCATTCCAAGATGGGATACGAATTACTTATCTCAAGCGGACTTAATGCAAGAATTCTTTCTGCCATATTAAGCCACCACGAGCGTTGCGACGGTTCCGGATATCCGAGCGGTCTTAAGAACGATGAGATTAGCGATTTTACAATGATTATTGCGGTTGCGGATGTATATGATGCCATGACTTCGGCAAGAAGTTATCGTCATTCCCTATGTCCTTTTAAGGTTATCGCAAACTTTGAAGAAGAGGGTCTTCAGAAGTACCGTCCGTAGGTAATTCTTACTTTCCTTTCAAAGATTGCCAACAGCTATCAGAATAACCGTGTAAGATTATCCGATAATTCAATCGGTAATATAGTCTTGCTTAATGACAAGCAGTTATCCAAGCCTATTATTCAGCTCAGCGACGGTTCATTCGTAGATTTGACCACAAGATCAGATCTTTCGATTGAAGCAATTCTATAATTAGTAAGTAAGCGAATAAGAGCAAGAGATTAAGTCTCTTGCTCTTTTATAATTATACATGTTGATTGTCATCTTAAGTGCTGCCTTAGAGCAATGAACGCTAAATGCTTAAGATCCTAACATTATCATATTTTTCTTTATAATACTCTGCCGCTTTGTGAGTTACCATAATCGCAGTTTCTTTTCCCATAAACAATTCCTCTACTTTCTTCATCCGCTCCTCATCAAGATTTGCATCAGGTTCATCCAATAGCAGTATTTTATTTTTATATCTGTCTACTATTTCAAGATTCTTCAACGCGATCTCTCCGCCTGAACCCTTTGTGTCAAAATACGCATAAAACTCCTGATTCTGAAAGAACAAAGTAGAAAGTGCACGTAACTTAGCCATATCTTTAACAGTCTTATTGTCTATAATGATTCTGCCCGAATCCGGTTCGATGATACCTGCGATAATCTTAAGCAAAGTACTCTTTCCCGACATATTATCACCGGTTATTATCAATTTATCACCTCTGCTAATCTGCATATTGAAATCCTCAAGAACATTGTTTTCATCATCGTAAGCATAAGTGATATTTTCAAACGTTATCATTGAAAACTCTACGTCACTTTCAATTTCATTTTCTTCCTGCTGGGTTTCTAATAGTTTAACAACACGCGATATAGACGGAAAGCTATTCTTATATTGCAAATAGTAGCTATTAAAGAAAAACAATGGCATTGTCGTTCTTGACTGAACATTTTGAACAAGCATCATCGTTCCTATCGTCATATTTCCTTTATAGATAGCGTATCCACAAATGGTTATTGAGATGATACTAAATAAAGTATTAATTGCAATATTTATTTCATCGTAAACCGCATCGCAAATATCAATTTTTCTCTGCTTGTACGTGTATTCTTTGACCGCTGTCTTGGCATCCTCAATTACTTTGCTCTCTATTCCAAGACTTTTTATTGCCAAAACTGACGCAAAAATTTTCTTTACTTTCTGGACAAGTGCAGATCTTGATTTACGTGCATCTTCATTATACTTATTAAGCGGTTCGTCAAATATTCTAACCATAATAAAATAAATCGGAATTCTTAACACGGATAATATTCCTATAGGAATGGAATAGTAAAATATTAAAATCAGATAAACTACTAATTTCAAAACCTCTGTTATAAATTTAATTGTTTGCCCCAATAATCCACGATATTTGTCAGCATCCATTGTTATAATGCTTTCAACGTCTGTCTCCATCAATTGCCTGTTTTTCTTTAACAAATATGCCGGGTGTATTCTAACTATTTTCTGAGCAAGCTCATCCCTTTTGCCTTTTGTGATCTTATTATACGTAACATGCGACAAACGTATTTCATACAGCAAGTCGATTACATATCTTATTACAATTACTCCAACAAATATAGCAGTAGCATAAAGCAGCTTGTCCCACTTTTCTTTAAGTAATATTTCATCCGTGAAATATTTCATATATGCCGGAATAATTAATCCCATAAGCCCTATTACCACAGATATAGCAGTAAGCAAAACGATATCAGCCTTATTATTAGATAATTCTTTCTTTAAATATGCAACGTTATTTTTCATCCTTTTCCATCCCTTCTAAACTCTCACCCAACACTGCGGATCTGCTTTATAAAAATCACCATACGTTCCATAAGAAACTGCGTGACATCCTCTACAAAACTGCTTATATTTGCATTTCGAACATTTTTCATATTTATCGTAATTTCTAAATGCCTCCGCCACATCTGACGCATATATCTCTTCAAAAGACTGCTGTGTAATATTTCCCAATAAACTTCTTGTTTTCATGCATGCAAAAACACTTCCGTCCGTCCCTATACATAACGAATCTTGATTAATATGGCATCCGTCATATATTAATGACAAATCTCTTTCGGCTCCATACCGTTCGTCAAGGCCCCATATTCCTTTTTCTATCAGAAATGGTTTCCATAAATGATCCTTAAATATAAATTCTGTCTTGTACCCGCGAGATTTCATCTCTATTATTGTTTCATACATCCGTTCTTGAAACTCATAATACTCTTCCGGTGTAAAGCAATCATCAAAATAATTACTGCTTCGTTCACTACAGTTAGGAACCAATCTTGAATAAGCAAAGAAAGGTGCGCCCTTTTCACATAATAATTTATATAATTCTATTATATCCTCAGCATTCTTTTTGGATAAAGTCGCCATAATCTTTAAGGATATCGTCGAATTGTTTAATAGTTCTATAGCATCCAGCGAACTTGAAAACGAGCCGGTTCCCCTCCA
>JAILJL010000018.1 GCA_024694785.1 Lachnospiraceae bacterium | reverse complement strand
TATAATATGAGCGATAATAAAAACAACAACGAAGTACTTGATGATGATGTATGTGTCACACTTATTCTGGATGACGGTTCCGAGATAGAATGTGAGATATTAACCATTTTTGATATCGAGGATCAAAGCTACATTGTTCTTGAGCCTTCGGAAACAGCCAATAATCCTGATGCGGAAGAAGCTGAAATATTTGTCTACAGATATTTCGAAGACGATAACGGTAATTATTCTCTTGAAAACATTGAAGACGACGATGAATACGAACTTGTTTCAGACAGACTTGATGAACTTATGGACGAGTCTTATTATGATTCTCTTGATGAGGATGACGAATAACCGCTGATTAACTCATTAATAAAGCCTGATGCAGGCGTTTCGCGACCATTTATGGTCTTCGAATACGAAAGCATCAGGTTTCTTTTTGCCCTCGTGATCCCTACATACAGAAGACGCCTTTCCTCTTCTATCTCATCTTCTCCGACAGCTCTTGCAATTGGCATTAATCCGGAATTTAAATCCGGAATATATACATTCGCGAATTCCAAACCCTTACATTCATGCAAAGTCATTACATTTACAGCAACAGCTCCTTCCTCTTTTCCCCGTTCCGGCGACTTATCAATATTTAATGCTGCTTCTTCAAAAGTCCTACAGCCCTCAATTAATTTATTAATATTACATTTAAATTCATTAATAAACCTCTCAAAATCGAGATTTTCATCAAATCGACTTCTGATGGATTTTAGAAATCCTTTATTACGGGCAATTGTAAGCAAAGCAATTTCCGGAGTCAATTTTTCACAGAATTCTATCATTTCAAGATATTCAGTTACTGCAGCCTCCTCTTCTTTTGCATTGCAGGACTTACATATATTCACCCAACAACTTAAATCTTCTTTTCTTTTAGGTGCATAATAACATGATATAGCTCCTCCAAACAGATTCATGCTTTCATATATATCATTCATATCAAACTTGCCGGATAAAACCCTGTAAAACGCTGCGATTCTATTGTATATCTCGTGTCTCTTTGTATTGCCGCAAAGCGCAGGATATAACATAAGTTCATGCAGGAATCGCTCTTTTTGCATATTGGTCCGAAATAAAACCGCCGTATCATATATATCGTCTTTATTGCCATATGCTGCTATTTCACTTAATATCTTTCTATACTGCGATATCTGATCTGCGTATGCTTTAACCGAAATCCTTCCTTCAAAATCATTTAATGTTTTCATGACTTTCGGCATGCGGTCCTTATTATATACAATGAGTTTATTGGAGAAATCGGTGATTTTCCTTATACTCCTATAATTAATCTCAAGAAAAACCTTATCGCAATCAGGATATTCCTCAATAAACTTATTCATTATAAAAGGCATCGCTCCTCTGAATGCGTATATCGATTGATCGTCGTCCCCCACAGCAAATACATTCAGGTGCTTTGCCGATAGCATTTTGATTATTTCAAACTGTATTTCATTGGTATCTTGGAATTCATCCACAAGACAATATCGAAAAGTACTCTGCCATTTATTAAGGAACTTCCGATTATCCGCAAAAGCTCTTCTCGTCTCATACAGAAGATCATCATAATCCATGATTCCATTTTTCTTCTTATACTCTTCCATCCTGTCGTAAAACACCTTAAATGAAAGTTCCGATTCAAACACTCCGCTTCTAATTATATCTTCATTAAATTTTACACCCATTTCCACAGATAGCTTGCGTTTACACGTAAGCTCCTGCAACATGTCAACGGTATCTTCGTCCATGTCGCTATAACCTATTTCATCAAATACAAGTCTCTTTATTAGCTTTGCTTTATCTATATCATTTATAATATCAAGGGATTTTTTACCGGAATAATCGCATAGAATACGATAACACAAAGAATGTATTGTGGAGAAATTACACTCGGAAGGTCTGCCTGTAAGGTCCTCATACCGTTTCTTCATATGGGCAGCCGCCTTTTTAGTAAATGTTAATACCAGGATTTTATTTTCTGAAATGTCGAATTCATTCACCAGATTGAATACCCGTTGGCAAAGTGTTGAAGTCTTGCCCGAACCGGGTCCGGCGATTACAAGCATCGGGCCATCCTTATGCAGGATAGCCCTTTGCTGAGAACTGTTATAATTCATATTGTAATCATTTTTAAGCTATCTGTTTTCCAGAAGCTCGATTCCTTTTCTTATTCTCTTTAATGATTCTTCTTTACCAAGTAACGCCATAAGCTCGGTAGCTCCGCCCGGAGTCATCTGCTTACCGGATACTGCGGTTCTTATAGGCCACATAACATAACCATTCTTATATTCATTCTTTGCAACATAATCGCAAAGGGTCGCATATAACGCATCATTGGAATAGTCTTCCTGTGCCTCCAGTATCGGCAATACTTCTTTTAATACCTTCAAAGAAGAATCCATATCCGTCTTCATCTTCTTATGCTCATACATATGAAGATCATACTCTGGAAGCTCCTGGAGGAAATCAATATGGTCCTTGATATAACGATAAGTCTCGATTCTTGTCTTGATCATTTCCGCAATCTTCTTATAATCCATATCTTTGGTGATTACTTCTTTGATATACGGAAGAGCTGACTCATAGAACTTATCAAAATCCATCATCTTAATGTATTCGCCGTTCATCCATCTTAACTTCTGGATGTCGAATACAGAAGGAGATTTATTGATTCTATGATAATCGAACTTCTCAATAAGCTCATCTAATGTAAATATCTCTCTATTATCCTCCGGACTCCATCCAAGGAGCGCAATATAGTTAACAACCGCCTCGGTAATGAATCCCTGCTCTATCAAATCTTCAAAAGATGCATGACCGGATCTCTTTGAAAGCTTCTTATGATTCTCATCCGTAATAAGCGGAAGATGAATATATGTCGGAACTTCCCATCCCAGAGCCTCATAAAGTCTCACATACTTAGGTGAAGAAGAAAGATACTCATTTCCTCTCACAACGTGTGTAATGTTCATTGTATGATCATCTATTACGTTAGCAAAGTTATAAGTCGGATATCCGTCTGATTTGATAAGGATCATATCATCAAGCTCAGAGTTATCTACCGTTATATCTCCGTATAACTCATCATGGAAAGTTGTGGTTCCTGTTGTCGGATTGTTCTGTCTTATAACAAAAGGCTTGCCCTCCGCGAGATTCTTCTCAATCTCTTCCTTACTTAAGTGAAGACAATGCTTATCATACACGGTAATCTCTTTTCCGTCTACCACACTTGTCTTTAAGGATTCAAGTCTCTCTTTGTCGCAGAAGCAATAATAAGCCTCTCCCTTATCAATCAATTCCTTTGCATATTTCATGTATATGCCGGTCTTCATACGCTCTGACTGTACATACGGACCATAACCGCCATCCTTGTCAGGACCTTCATCATGCTTAAGTCCCGTCTTTTCAAGGGTTCTATATATAATTTCCGTAGCTCCTTCAACGAATCTTTCCTGATCCGTATCCTCGATACGAAGCATGAAATCTCCTCCGGCATGCTTTGCAATCAAAAACTCATAAAGTGCCGATCTTAAGTTACCCACATGCATTCTTCCGGTCGGGCTCGGCGCATATCTAGTTCTTACCTTCATAATTATCTCCTTAGATTTCCATTCAAGAATTCACTATCAATAATATAATAAAAGCTCTTAACTTTCAATAATTATCTGTGTACGCTTATTGCATAATCCAATATTTTGGACGCAATTTCCTTCTTTGAAAGAATCGGTAACTCTTCCGAATAGTCCTTTG
>JAILJL010000211.1 GCA_024694785.1 Lachnospiraceae bacterium | reverse complement strand
TATAATCATCATTAATCTTATCTAACGCAGTTCTCATGGCATGCGCAATACCGAGTCTTTCTTTCTGGTATACAAACCTCACCGGAATTCCCTTATACTCACCCTTCGCCGCTTCTATTTCATTCGGAGCGCTCTCTATATCCGCAACTATAACGCCACCACCCAGGTACTCAACAATAGCTTCAGCATTATATCCGACAACAACAACGATTTCCGAAACCACAGGGTTACCGTTATTCCACAAAAGATCCAAGCTATAATCAATCACATGTTTTTTATTCACAACGGCAAAGCTTTTATGCTTAAGCTTAAGCTCTGCCAATCTAGTTCCCTGTCCTGCTGCCAAAATAAGGCCCTTCATTACTATTCCTCCATAACTTTTTCATAATAGTACTTCACAACTTCACGTTCCTGATTAATATCGAATTTTCGAGCCATAAAACAATCTGACTCATCCATTTTCTCTATCTCATTCATTGTCATTGCTGAAAAATGACATCCGGATCCCGTCACCGGGCTTAGATAAGTAAGTGAAACACTTCTCGGGCAATGAACCCATGGTTTAAAGATTACCCTGTCACTGTATTTAGAGTTCATAATAATAAGTCCCAAAAATCCATCTTCCGGATTCTTACTATTATTATATAATTTCATAAATTCGGTGTTTTCTTCCGCAAAATTACTTATATACTCAATAACCTCAAACGGATAAAAGCCCCAATTATACGATGTATAATACTTGATGCTGTCGATATCCAAATTAATCTTCTTTTTAGGGAACCACTTATGTCGAGACAATCTTACGTACTTCTCGTCCAACCACAATGCTACTCGACTCTTAAGATCTTTCTTAAAACATTTCGGGTAATTATGCCACAACATATTTTTTACATACTTTTCATGCTCATGAGTATCAAGATAAATCGTTCCACGATGTTCATCAAGATACGCATCCAATCCCTTCTTAATCATCAAATCCTGTCCGGTACAAATCTGAAGATACTCGTATTTATCCTTGTACTGTAAAAGCTCCTTAAAGCACTTTAACAGTGCCCTTACCATTGATTCGTCACCCCATGTTATAACAGAATTATTTGCTATATACTTCACATGAGAGTCCTTGATTATTTGTTCTCCCATCCCTTCGTTCTTCTTATCAAAGTGTATATATATATCCGTTAATCCATTTGCATCGTGAAGCAACTGCTTAATTAACATATTAATCTGTTCCGGGTCCTTATGTGCCAATACCAATACCGCTTTATTCATAGTCCTTCTCCTGCTAATTCCTTAAACTTCTGTATTGCCTTTTCCATAAATTGCTAACTTTTCATTCTCTTCAATATCTCATCTCTATAATCATCGATATTATCAGGTTGACTTAATCTTGGATGCATACACTCCTTACAGATACCGCCTTGCTCCATTTTAAGCAAGTGCTTCTGTAAATTTCGTAATTTGTCACCCGTCCATATGCTTTTAAGCGACTCTTCCGCTATATTTCCGACTTTTAAAACTCTCTTCCAGTCGCTGCAACAAGGAACAACATCTCCGTTTGCACAGATGCAAAGCAACTTAAACGGCTGTATGCATATCGACTTTTGTTCCTTATACTCTTCTATGTCAAACATTGGTGCGTCACCTTTTGCACCTGCCGAAAACTCCGGCCAATTCTCGATTACTTTTTCAACACATATATAATCACAAATCCTGCCGTATTTTTCGTAGAATACTTCCTCCGAAACATCTCCGAGCCCTATATCCGTTATCTTTATATATAACTTGCACTCCTTACGATTGTTATAGAAAAACTCCAGATTTTCATACATCGTATCAAGATTGATATTTCGTTTGGCTACTTTATAAAAGCTCTCGGCATCAAGTGCCTCCAAAGATACTCGCAAAGAATCAAGACCGGCATCAATTAATTTCGTACTCATTTCTTTTGTTAACGCTACTACGTTAGTAGTAATCTCTACATTCTCAAACGACCCTGATTCCTTTGCGCTTTTGACAAATTCGGCAATGTCCTTATTAAGAAGTGGCTCTCCGAGACCTATTATTCTAAGTGCTTTAATCTTTTCGGGAAACTCCTTTGCCTGTTTTAAAAATAATTGAAACATTTCCGGTGTCATAATCTCTTGTGGAAATAATCCACGTAGATTTGCATCGCCATGAGGACAGAAACTGCATTCAAGATTACATACACCCGACGCTTCAAGCTGAATTACCAATGGTGTATCAAGCGGCACCTTCTCGCCGAGATTCATTCTGTTCCTATTAATCATATTACCTCTCTCAGCCATAGTGTTCCTCCTTATTTCCAATCAGGCATAAGCTCTTTCATTAAATCTTCCGAAATATACGGCCATAAGTCCTGTATTGCAGGTGTTTCAAATGCTCCGTCTTCTTTAAGCTTCGATTTAAGTTTCGGAGAAGAAGGATCCTCCAATTTCTGGCAAATCTCAAGTATCGCTGCTTGCTTTTCATCAAGAAGCCATTTAATATCGTATTCTGCGCTTTTCACCTGTTCGCATTTTCTGTATCCGACTCCAAATGCCTTCGCAACCTCGGCAAAATCAGGGAAACTTACTCCGCTTTGCTTATCACATCCTACATACAAGCCGTCAAAAAAATTCTTATTGGTTTGCCTTATTCCGCCATATCCGTCATTTGACATAATGATAATCTTAACCGGCAAATCATAATGCTTAATAGTCTGCAATTCCTGAAGATTCATCATTACAGAACCATCACCGGTAACACATAATACTTCTCTGCCCGATGCCTTTGCAATTCCTATTGCTTCCGGAAGGTCCAACCCCATCGAACCGCTGTTATAATTAAGTATTACACGCTGATTAGGTGAAAGCACACTTTTCTGAAGGCAATTCTGCATTCCCGAGTTATTGCCCAATGCTATGGTCATATTCTCCGGGATAGCTTTTCTTATAATATCCCACATATATCGTGCAGGCACACGTTCTTCCGCATTCGGAAGCTCATCCTTATCTATATCGCCAAGTTTTGCCTTA
>JAILJL010000202.1 GCA_024694785.1 Lachnospiraceae bacterium | reverse complement strand
CAAGAAGAAGTGGTGCTACATCTGCATTAATATTCAATAATTCGCCAATTAATGTCTGCTTTGTAACTGTTGCCATATTAGTATTCCTCCTATACTAGAACCTTTGCTCATTATATTATTTTTTCATCGAAAAAGCAATTTAAAACTTTATATTATTTACTTTTGTAAAATTGATAAAACCATATCCATAACATAAATGTTATCCTTAATGACTATTGCTATCTCTTTTTTCGCACGGCTTAATCCGTGAAAGATATTGCGGACGCACTCTTCATGTCTGCCGCGCAGGAATCCCTCGTTATCGTATGTAAAAGAGCCATCGATAACCATAAGTACCTTCTCATATTCCTTACAGGTAGAAGACATAGCGCTTATCGCTCCGGGCATATTATTGCTATCCTTTGGATACACCTTGTCATCGTATATATATACGTACCCCTTTGCTATATAATTTCTAAGTAATGTCTCAGCTTCAACATCATCGTTCGCATATGCAACCGAGACGGAAGGATAATACTTGGTATGACTCTTCTCGGTATATGACATAAGCCTTTTGATAAATGTATATAATTCACTGTTTAATCTGATTCTGTTAGTAAGCTTATAGCCTACATAGCCTTCTATTCCTTCTATTAACGGAACTCCGTTAACTTTACGCTCATCTATCGACATAACCTGCTCCATATCATAGGAAAAGATCAAAGGAGCATTATTCTTCCTCGCAAGCTCCATTATTTCATCGAAATTACGCTTACTCATCCTGTTGCCTTCATCTATAAGAATTGCTGAATATTCTTTGTTAAGTGCAATTTTATTATCGGAATCGCAATAATAAAAATCTATTCTTTTTAAGCGTTCATCAAGTTCCGCCAGTTCCTTTACATGAGGTCCGAAGTGAAGCACTGCAACATCGTTATATTCCGATAGCTGCATTGCAAGATCATATAATAGCAAAGTCTTACCCGTTCCCGGGAAACCGCTGAATCCGAAAGCTTTTATTCCGTTATCCTTTTGCCTTATCCTTCGAAGTATCTGTTTTCTTATATCCCGCTGCTGCGATGTTAAGAAGTACTCTTTTCTTAAGAATCTCAAAGGGTCCGTTAGCGGAGAGATAAGGAACTTATCCTCTTTAAAAAGCTCCTCAATATCGGAATCATAGCAGTTTTCCTGCTCTTCTAGCGCACTTGCAAGCTCTTCCCAGGATGTGTCCACTATCTTATCCGTCCTCGACAGTCTTACCAGTCTGTCCGGAACACTTAAGTAGGTATAAAAGCGCATCTCCTTACCAAGTGTCGAAAGATAGTATTTATTGTGCATAAGCTGCATTCGTACCGTATCATCCGATACATTCCCGCTCTTTAATTCTATATTTATGATTGCATCATCATTTATCCTTAAAAGATCGAATTCCTTACCAAGCTTTGGCATTATAAATGAATAATAAAACGAAAGTCTGCTTCCCTCTTCCATTACTTCACATAAATGATCCGTCAGGCTCTTTAATCCGTCAAGTTCCCACTCTTTAACGGGCAGCGCTTTTCCACGCTTTGACATCTGGCGCTCCAGACGCACCATGAGTTGATAATCTTTGATTCTTGTAAGCTCGTAGATATTAATCGGATGCATGACAATCTCCTTGATATATTACTTATGATTTTATTATACTGCTTATGTGCAAAAAAAGAAGCTTTACCGTAATTCTTAATAAAAGAATCAGATAAAGCTTCTTAAAACGGAGAAGGAGGGATTTGAACCCTCGCGCCGGTTCACCCGACCTATACCCTTAGCAGGGGCACCTCTTCGGCCTCTTGAGTACTTCTCCAGAATCCGAACTTACCGTTCAAATTATTCTTTTTGCGCTACAACGCAAGTCTTATTATACTTTATGATAGCGGACATTGTCAACATTAAATTATTCTTTTCTTTTTGGCAACTTCGGCATCTTTTCAAGCGCTTTTTTGCATCCGTCCATAGCTCTTTCATGAGTAGTTGATTTTATTGCAGGGAAAGCTTTGACAAGACGACACATTACCGCGTTACGTGCCTCCGTTGCTGCCCTTATCTTCTTATTAAGCTCTTCACGCTCGACCTTAAGACGCTCGATTCTTTCATCATTCGCTTCAATAAGATTCTTCTTCTGCTCATCCGCAGCTTCTCTTACCTTAATGACTTTCTCCTTGACACCGGTAGCGCCTTCATAGATATTCTCACCAATTGCTTCCGATATCATATCAAGTCTTGCATCTATCTCGTCTATTATGACAAGATGCTTATTAAACTTAAGAACTGCCATAATCGTGATCACGATATCGGTTATAAATACCGCAAAGAAGAATATCTGAAGGATAACTCCCGGTTTATAAGGAAATATGCTTATTATCTTCTTAATCGGAGGATGTGCGATATCAATTACCGACATACACCCAAATCCCCAGATGAGCGAGAATCGTAAGCATATATATCCTCTAAAATTAAAATGCTCATCGGAATAATCCCACCAATGCTGATGGAATACTTTCTCCATTCCCCATCCTACAAAAAGCTCAACCGCAGTAGTTAGAAACATGGATCCTAAGAAAAGCACGATATGGTTACCCTTAAGCGGAGTAAGGCATGATACAACCATTATCATGCCGACGCCATATATGGGACATACGGGACCATTTAAGAAACCTCTGTTGACAAAAACACCTTTGGTTACCGCGGAATATGCTACTTCCGCACACCATCCGAAAAATGCGTATATTAAAAATACCCAACAAAGCTCATAAAAACTATCAAATCCCGCTGTAAGATAGGCAACCATTTAATTACTCCTCGTTATCGTTACTTGTTCCTTCGCTATTCTCTTCTTCCTGCATCTTGATAAGCTCTTCTTCGGTATAAAGAGACTTATCCTCCACAACCTTGGCAACCGATGCTACATATACATCCTTATCGAGGTTAACAAGCTTAACACCTGATGTTACTCTTCCGTACTGGGATATTCCCGCTGCCTTCATTCTTATAATGATTCCTGCAGTAGTAATCATCATTACTTCGTCATCATCATTAACTGCAACGGCTCCGACTACGTAACCTGTCTTCTCCATTATCTTGTAGCATTTTGCACCCTTACCTCCACGGTTCTGTAATGAAAAATCGGTAATCTTGGTTCTCTTACCTATACCGCATTCCGCAACTACAAGCAGATCTTCA
Source organism: Lachnospiraceae bacterium (assembly GCA_024694785.1). Taxonomy (GTDB): domain Bacteria; phylum Bacillota; class Clostridia; order Lachnospirales; family Lachnospiraceae; genus XBB1006. Next base: position 3,153 of record JAILJL010000202.1, on the reverse strand, counting down.
CCCTGGATATCGGTCTGCATTGATACTACTTCATCAAGATCATCTAACGTCATACCGATTACGCCCATTGCGGTTCTTCCCGTTGAACGTACGTCGGTCTCTTTGAATCTTATACACTGACCGTAACGGCTTACCATAAGAACTTCCGCATTATTATCTGTTATCTGTACTTCTATCAACTGGTCGTCGTCACGAAGTCCGATAGCCTGAATACCGGTCTTTCTAATGTTGGCATACTCAGAAGTAGGCGTCTTCTTAACGATACCCTTCTTTGTTGCCATGAATAAGTAGCGCTCTTCCGAGAAATTATCAATAGGAATTACCGAAGTAATACCTTCCTGTGGCTGCAACTGCAACAAGTTGATTATTGCGGTACCTCTTGCGGTACGTCCCGCTTCAGGAATCTCGAATGCCTTCATTTTGTAGACACGGCCCAAATTCGTGAAGAATAAAAGCGTATGATGTGATGTCGTCATCATAAGGTCTTTGATATAATCGTCATCAATCGTCTCAAGTCCCTTGATTCCGCGGCCGCCTCTGTTCTGAGCACGGAAGTTATCTATGCTCATTCTCTTAATGTATCCAAGCTTGGTCATTGTTATTACAACATTGCTCTTCGGAATCATATCCTCATCTGCAATCTCCGAATCGTCATAACCTATCTTGGTTCTTCTTTCATCCGCATACTTTCTCGAAGTCTCGGATAATTCATCCTTTATAACTCCAAGAAGAAGATTCTCATCGGCAAGAATAGCTTTTAACTCATCGATAAGCTTCTTAAGATCTGCATATTCATTCTCTATTTTCTCGCGCTCCAAGCCTGTAAGTGCGCGAAGACGCATGTCTACGATTGCCTGGGCCTGAGCATCTGTCAGAGAAAAGCGCTCCATTAATGTACTCTTCGCACTTTGTGTATCGCGGCTTCCTCTTATTATGGTTATAACCTCATCGATATTATCTAATGCTATAAGATATCCCTCTAAAATATGGGCTCTCTCTTCCGCCTTATTAAGATCGAATCTGGTTCTTCTTGTAACAACCTCTTCCTGATACTTAAGATACTGCTCAAGAATCTCCAGGATTGTAAGCACCTTAGGCTGGTTATTAACAAGGGCAAGCATATTAACACCGAATGTATCCTGTAACTGTGTATGCTTATATAACTGGTTAAGAACTACATTAGGATTAACATCCTTACGTAATTCTATACATATTCTCATACCTTCGCGGCTTGTCTCGTCACGAAGATCCGTAATTCCCACAACCTTCTTGTCTCTTACAAGCTCGGCGATTTTCTCGATAAGACGCGCTTTATTAACCATATAAGGTAACTCTGTTACGATTATACGGTTTTTTCCGTTAGGCATAGGCTCAATATTGGTTATAGCTCTAACCTTAATCTTGCCGCGTCCGGTTCTGTAGGCTTCTTCAATATCTCTTGTTCCTAAGATCTCTCCGCCTGTCGGGAAATCAGGTCCTTTAATTATACTTAAAATCTCTTCGATCTCAGTTGCACGACCTTCTGCCACTCTGTTATCGATTATCTTAATTACGGCATCAATTGTCTCCTTTAAATTATGAGGAGGCATATTGGTTGCCATACCAACTGCAATACCCGTTGTACCGTTAACAAGTAAGTTAGGATATCTTGAAGGAAGAACCGTGGGCTCTTTTTCCGTCTCATCGAAGTTAGGAACAAAATCTACCGTGTCCTTGTTGATATCTGCAAGCATTTCCATTGAAATCTTGGATAATCTTGCTTCCGTGTATCGCATTGCTGCTGCACCGTCTCCATCCATGGAACCGAAGTTACCGTGGCCGTCTACAAGCGGATATCTCGTGGACCAAGGCTGAGCCATATATACGAGTGCTCCGTAAATCGAAGAATCACCGTGAGGATGATATTTACCCATTGTATCACCGACGATACGTGCACATTTTCTATGTGGCTTATCGTAGGTGTTACTTAACTCTATCATTGAGTAGAGAACTCTTCTTTGAACCGGCTTAAGACCGTCTCTTACATCAGGTAATGCACGTGCTGCAATTACACTCATGGCATAATCGATGTATGATGTCTCCATCGTCTTTTTAAGATCGACTTCGTGTATATTATCAAATATATTATCTTCCATACTGAGCCTCTTCCTTAAATATCCAGATTTGTAACGTATTTCGCGTTATTCTCGATAAATTCTCTTCTCGGTTCAACCTTGTCTCCCATCAAAGTGGTAAATGTAAGGTCAACCTCGGATTCAGATTCATCATCTATCATAACTTTACGAAGAATTCTTCTATCCGGATCCATTGTTGTCTCCCACAACTGCTCGGCATCCATCTCTCCAAGTCCTTTGTAACGCTGTATCTTATTGTTACCGTCACGTCCGACTTCCGTAAGGATGTTATTTAATTCTTCATCCGAATATGCATACCATACCTTCTTATTCTTCTCAAGCTTATATAAAGGTGGCTGAGCAAGATATACATGACCTGTCTTAATAAGCTCAGGCATGAATCTATAAAGGAATGTAAGCATAAGTGTAGCAATATGCGCACCATCAACATCGGCATCGGTCATAATGATAATCTTATTATATCTAAGCTTGGATATATCAAAATCATCATGAATACCGGTACCGAAAGCAGTGATCATAGCCTTAATCTCGGCATTACCATATATCTTATCAAGCCGTGCCTTCTCTACATTAAGTATCTTACCTCTAAGAGGTAAAATCGCCTGAGTCGCTCTGCTTCTTGCCTCTTTTGCGGAACCTCCCGCAGAATCTCCTTCGACTATGAATATCTCGCAATTATCAGGATTCTTATCTGAACAATCCGCTAATTTACCCGGTAAACTCATACCTTCAAGAGCGGTTTTTCTTCTTGTAAGTTCACGAGCTTTTCTGGCTGCTTCTCTGGCTCTTTGAGAAAGAATAGACTTATCGCATATTGTCTTTGCAACAGACGGATTCTGTTCAAGGAAATAAGTAAGCTGTTCGGATACAATACTGTCTACCGCTACTCTAGCTTCGGAATTACCGAGTTTTTGCTTAGTCTGTCCTTCAAACTGAGGGTCCTCGATCTTAACACTTATAATTGTGGTAAGACCTTCTCTTATATCTTCACCGGATAAGTTTTCTTCATTTTCTTTAA
>JAILJL010000181.1 GCA_024694785.1 Lachnospiraceae bacterium | reverse complement strand
TCATGGTCATGCTCTGGGGCTTCTTCCAGAAGCTTGTAATTGCAGACCGCATCTCTATCGTAGTTAAAGAAGTATATAAGAATTATCAGAATTACGGCGCAGTTGAATTAATACTTGCGTCCGTACTTTTTGCGTTCCAGATATACTGTGACTTCGGCGGATATTCCAATATCGCGAGAGGCGCAGCGCAGGTTATGGGCTTTAAGCTTATGCATAACTTCAAGCAGCCGTACCTTGCCACATCCATCAAGGATTTCTGGAGAAGATGGCATATATCGCTTACAACGTGGTTTACAGACTACCTATACATTCCGCTTGGCGGCAACCGTAAGGGAACGGTACGTAAGTACATTAACATATTGATAGTTTTCGCCGTGTCAGGTCTCTGGCATGGTGCAAGTTACAACTTCGTAGTATGGGGACTTGTACATGCAATCTTCCAGGTGGTGGGAGACATTAAGAATAGAAGCTTTAACGTCAAGCCGCCTACTGCACTTCCGGTAAAAGTTTTTAAAGTTATAGGAACTTTTATCCTGACAGATTTTGCGTGGGTATTCTTTGCATCAGATAGATTCATGCATGCCGTGCATATCTTCGGTCAGATGACAAAAAGCTTCAAGGCGGGCTCGCTTCTTGACTTGGGGCTTGATGCGGCTAACTGGTGGATACTTATAATAGCAATAATTGTCCTTATTGCAGTTGATATTATTCATGAAAAGAAGATATCGCTTATAAGGTTATTTAATAACAGCAACATAGTACTTAGATATGTGATGGCCTTAGTACTTCTCTGGGCGGTGGTCCTCTTCGGAGTCTACGGCTACGGCTATGACGCAAGTACGTTTATCTATTTTCAGTTCTAGGAGGTTATGATGAGAAATGTAATTAAAGTAATAGCCTCCATACTGGTCTTCGTAATCCTTTGTGCGGGAATCAATAAGGGAATTGGCTATATAACAAATGACGACACGCTTTACTTTTCGCGCGTTGCAATAAATGAGATGTATGATTCGGAGGATATCGATACCGTATATCTTGGTGCATCGGTTGCTTTCTATGCGCTTGACCCGAGTTATATCGATCCGAAGCTTGGCACGAATTCTTTTAATCTTGCGACCATGCACCAGAATATGGATGGTTCGCTTTATCTTCTTAAGGAAGCATATAGGACGCATCACATTAAGGAAGTATACGTTGATGTATTTTATGAGATAGCAACTTTATTTGAGGCAGAGAAGCGTCAGGATATGACGAGTATGTATCTTATTACGGATTATACGAAGCCGTCGCTTGATAAATTCTTTTATGAGATTAATGGCTCGAATGATAAGCACTATTTTAACACGTTTCTTATATCGAGAAGGAACTGGCAGCTGCTTCTTGACCCTTCATATATAAGGGGTGTTATTTCCAGGAAATTGACATCTGAGTATAGAAGCGGCGGCCTTGTATATAAGGAGAACAGGCCTAATGAATATGTGGGCCGCGGATTTGTACGGAATAATAAGAAACTTCAGACGGAGGGTAATCTTTTCAGAGTTACCAGGCATAATCCTATCAATATAGACAAGTTAAGTCCTACCTGGGTAAAAGCGCTTGAAGAGATAATTGATTATTGCGAGAAGCATGATATTAAGCTTCACTTAATCGCAACGCCTCTATCCAATTACAGATTACTAAGTATCGGTAATTATGATGAATTCATTAAATTCATCAATCATAAGATAGAGGGAACCAGTGCGGATTATTATGATTTTAATCTGCTTCGTGAGGAATATTTCCCGGATACTACTACGAACTTCTCCGATGATCATCATATGAGCTGCGACGGGACCTTGTACTTTGAGGAAGCCTTCTGTAAGCTCATGTCCGGCGAAGCGTCCCGAGAAGAGCTTTTCTATGGTTCTATAGAAGAGAAGTTTGAGACGATGAAGGAAAATGTCTTCGGTTTCGTGCTTACATATGGTGATGACGATGACATGACCGTAACTCCGGTCACAACGATTACGACGGGTGAGTATTCTTACTATATAGAAGTACAGGACGAGAACAAGAATGTTATGTGGACATATGATACAACTGCTGATCCCGGGCTCATGACAGCGGATAATGGTGTACATTTCACATACGCAGACGAGCATTGTATAGTAATCGTTAAGTGCTTCGTTAATGGAGAACAGAAAGCGCAGGCAGCGTTTGAACTAAATAAATAGACAGGATATACAGATAGTATTGGAGGTTACGAAAATGGTTAAACATATTATTCTCTGGAATCTTAAGGATGAGTATGATGATGTCAGGAAGGAAGAGATTAAGGCAGGTATCAAGAAATCTCTTGAAGCTCTTAACGGAGTTGTTCCGGGACTTATTAAGCTTGAGATTGTAACGGATACACTTCCGACTGCAACCTGTGACCTTATGCTCTATTCAGAGCTTGAGTCGCCGGAAGCGTTGAAAGGATACGCAGTTCATCCGGAGCACGTACATGCGGCGGATACCTACGTAAGACCATATACCAAGACACGTACGTGTATCGATTTTGAGGCATAACATGACCCTGCGAGAATTAAAAATTAACGAATCTGCGATAATTACGGAAGTCGGCGGAAGCGGAGAACTCAGGCAGCACTTTCTTGATATGGGAGTAATTCCGGGCGCGGAAGTGACGCTTGTAAAGTTCGCTCCGATGGGAGACCCGATGGAGCTTAAGATTCATGGATATGAGCTTACACTCCGTCTCGCCGATGCGGATAAAATTGATATAGTAAGAGTTGATGTAGCGGGAAAAGAGGCTGGAGCCGGGATGGAAGAATCTGCCAAGAAATCCCGTAAAGCAGCGAAGAAAAGCGCTAAACCGCTTAATACACGTATAGCCCATCCGGGACTCGGCGAAGGTGGCAAATATCACGATCCGACGTGTGAGAATCCGCTTCCGGAAGGAACAGTTCTTACATTTGCCCTTGCGGGCAATCAGAATTGCGGTAAGACGACATTATTTAATCAGCTTACCGGATCTAATCAGCATGTGGGTAATTTCCCGGGGGTAACTGTAGACAGGAAGTCCGGTGTTATAAGGGGACATATAGATACGGAGGTAACGGATCTTCCGGGTATATATTCACTTTCGCCTTATACAAGCGAGGAAGTGGTGTCCCGTAATTTTATTCTGGATGAGAAGCCTAAGGGTATTATCAATATAGTAGACGCAACTAATATAGAGCGTAACATGTATCTTACGATGCAGCTTATAGAGCTTGACGTGCCGATGGTGCTTGCACTTAATATGATGGACGAGATGACCGGTAACGGCGGCGCGGTTAAGATTAATGAGATGGAGGAACTGTTGGGTATCCCGGTAGTTCCCATATCTGCTGCAAAGAACGAAGGTATAACGGAGCTTATTAACCATGCCGTGCATGTGGCAAAGTATCAGGAGAATCCGGGACGACATGATTTCTGCCCGGAAGATGCCAACGGCGGTGCAGTGCATAGAGCGATTCATTCAATTATGCACTTGATCGATGATCATGCGGTCAAATCGGGTATTCCCATAAGATTTGCGGCAACGAAGCTTATTGAAGGTGACAGCGAGATAATAAAGCGTCTTGAGCTTACACAGAATGAGGAAGAGACCATTGAGCATATCGTTAAGCAGATGGAAGAAGAGCGCGGAATGGATCGCGCTGCAGCAATAGCCGATATGCGCTATGCTTTTATAGAAGAATTCGTAAGTAAATGCGTAATTAAGCCACATGAATCGAAAGAGCGCGAGCGTTCAATCGCAATAGATAAGATACTTACGGGCAAATTCACCGCGATACCGAGCTTCATCCTAATCATGGCAACGGTATTCGTGCTTACATTTAATCTGATAGGTGCATTTTTCCAGGGGCTTCTGGAAGATGGAATCGATATACTGGCTGCTAAGGCCGATGCGGGTCTTGTCGCAATCGGAGTCAATGAAGTATTACATTCTCTTATTATAGACGGAATATTCTCCGGAGTCGGGGCGGTAGTGTCGTTTCTGCCGATTATCGTAACATTGTTTTTCTTCTTGTCTTTACTTGAAGATACGGGTTATATGGCAAGAGTTGCCTTTATAATGGATAAGTTATTAAGAAGGATCGGACTCTCGGGCCGCTCGATAGTTCCTATGCTTATAGGATTCGGCTGTTCGGTTCCCGCAATCATGTCATCGAGAACCTTGCCGTCAGAGCGTGACCGTAAGCTTACGATATTTATGATTCCGTTCATGAGTTGTACCGCGAAGCTGCCTATATACGGATTCTTTATACAGGCGTTTTTTCCGGATTACAGCGGCCTTATGATGACTTTGATATATATTTTCGGTATAGGAATGGGTATATTTATGGCCCTTATATCGAAGAGTACGGTATTTAAGGGTGAGGCGGTTCCGTTTGTTATGGAGCTTCCTAATTACAGACTTCCGGGTGCCAAGAATGTAGGGTTATTGCTCTGGGACAAGGCGAAGGACTTTCTTCAGAGAGCTTTTACCATTATATTCCTTGCGACAATTGTTATCTGGTTTCTGCAGACATTCAATTTCCGGCTTGGAATGGTGGCTGATTCCTCGGAAAGTATGCTCGGATTAATAGCAGGCGTGGTTGCACCGATATTTGCTCCGCTTGGATTCGGTGATTTCAGAGTAACAACTGCTCTTGTAACCGGATTCGTGGCAAAAGAGAGCGTGGTATCGACATTGTCAGTACTCGTTGGAGAGACTGCGGCGCTAAGAGCTTTTCTTAAGCCTACTGCGGTATTGTCACTTCTTACATTCTGCCTGCTCTATACCCCTTGTGTCGCTGCAATTGCGGCGGTTAAGCGTGAGCTCGGCAGAAAGTGGGCAGCATCTATGGTATTGGCTCAATGTGTAATTGCCTGGGTATGCGGATTTATAGTTTATTTAATTGCAACATTAATAACCGGGATTTAGTATAGATAATAAAGATCCGAGGAAGGAGTAAAAATGAAAAAAAGAGTTTTAAGCTTATTGCTGGTATTCGTTCTTGTTATCGCGACATTTACAGCATGCGGTAAGGCGTCTGTAAATACGGATAACACCAATAAGAGCGAGAACAAAAGTGAAGCTGAGGAAGAAAATGACGAGGAGGATGACAATCCTGTAGACGCGGGAATTGCCTATCTGTCTTTGCGTAAGACTTATGGCGGGGATTCGCAGTATGACGATAACGGTGATACTTATGAGTGCCGTGTAAGATGCGAGTACGCAGGGCTTGAATTGCAGGATGAGGATGCAGACCTTTATCCGGAACTTAATAATGCCTTAAAAGCGCTTAATCAGGAGATAGAGACGCTTGTTACGGATGAGTACGAGCAGTATGATGGCTGGTCAAAGGAATCCAAGGCTAACGGCGAGGACACCTACTTCCCATATTACATTGACAGAGATATGCTTGTTCGTCGTGCAGATACAAGTGTACTTTCGTTATCTATACCGCTTTCGAATTACAGCGGTGGCGCTCACGGATGGTACGGAGATTTTCCGCGTTCATTCGATACCAAGACAGGTAAAGAGATTAAGTTCGTCGATGTAGTTAAGGATATCGACAAGATGTATGATTACATAACCGGGCGGCTTATGGAGAAGTATTCGGAAGAATGGGATATGTTCATCCAGTTCCAGCTTGAGGATCAGGATCCTTACGAATTATATAAGAACGGAACTGCTGAGCAGGGCTTCTACTTTGGTAACGAAGGAATTACCGTAATCTTTAATCCGTATGATCTTGCAGCTTATGCCGCAGGTCCGCAGGAAATCTACATTCCTTATAAAGGTAACGAAGACCTTTTTGTTGACGGCAGGTATTTTGACGAGCATCTTGATGATTATGCAGTAGGTATCCAGTTGGGAAGTAATTACTGCAGCGACATCTTCGGAGATGGTAAGGAAGATACATTCTCATTTTATATGAATATCAATTCCGATGATTATGAGCACGTAGACGGATTATACTTTAATGTAAACGGTCAGAGCTATAATATTGAAGCGGATTTCTATTCTTTCGATCAGCATGCGTACCTTGTGAAAAACGCCGAAGGCAAGGTTTTCCTTTACCTTCTGAGTGCAGAATTTAACGATTATTCGCTAATATACGTATATGAGATTACGCCAACAGGTGTTAACGCAGTTGATGAAGTCGGCGCAAGCATGTGGGCACCGGCACCTGAGGGGGATGACTGGTGGTCATGGGGCGGAATAATGACAGACCCGCAGCATTTCTACATTCAGTACAGAACTGATATCCTCGGAACCACGAATGTGCATACACTTGCATATGTAGGTTCTAATGGTATGCCGGCTGAGTATAATGCAGTATATGAATTCGGCAATCGTTTTGAGCTTACTTTAATGAAGGAGCTTAAGACGGATACGGTATCGGAATCCGGTGAGAAGACCGGCACAAGAACCCTTAGCGTAGGTGATGTGGTTAAGGCCTATAGAACGGACAATGAGACATATGTCGATGTTCTTATGAATGACGGAACCATTATCAGATTCAATGTAACGGCGACATATCCGTTTGAAATCGACGGAATTCGCATGGATGAGCTTCTGGATGGAATAATGTATGCAGGTTAATAATATGCTTAAATTTGATTGTGATTATATGGAGGGCGCAGTACCTGAGATACTGCGCCGGCTTACAGAGATTAATGGGGAACCTAATGACGGATACGGCTCGGATCCTTATTGCGAAAGCGCAAAGAAGAAAATCCGCGAGGCCTGCGGTCTTCCTGATGCGGAAGTGGAATTTTTGGTTGGCGGAACGCAGACCAACACGGTAGCCATAACCGCCTGCCTTAGAAGCTTCGAAGGCGTGATTGCGGCTACAACCGGGCATATCTATGTCCATGAGTGCGGCGCGATTGAGAATATGGGACATAAGGTTATATCCTTACCTTCCCATAACGGCAAGCTTGATCCTGCTGAGGTCAGAGAATATATGTACAAATTCTATGCGGATGAGACCTACCCTCACATGGTAATGCCGAAGATGGTATATATCTCCCATCCTACAGAGTTTGGATCCTTATATACCCTTGATGAGATAAAAGCTCTAAGGGCAATATGTGATGACTACAAGATGCTTCTGTATGTTGACGGAGCGCGTCTCGGATATGGTCTTAATGCAAGCAACACCGATGTCACCCTTAAGAATCTTGCCGCGAACGTGGATATGTTCTATATCGGCGGTACCAAGGTGGGTGCGCTTTTCGGAGAAGCGCTTGTAATCAAGGATTGTAACCTTATTCCGAATTTCTTTTCAATAAAGAAGCAGATGGGTGCCGTTTTGGCAAAAGGCTGGCTACTGGGACTTCAGTTCGATACATTATTTACCGATAATCTATACAA
>JAILJL010000171.1 GCA_024694785.1 Lachnospiraceae bacterium | reverse complement strand
AAAATAAAGCACCGTATCAACCATATGCTCCAATACCCTTGGTCCTGCAACAGCACCTTCTTTGGTAACATGTCCTACCAGGAAAATGGTTATATCCATGCTTTTTGCTATTCTAAGGAAAGTATTGGTTGCCTCTCTTACCTGCGATACCGACCCCGGCGCAGAATTAACGTCTTCACCATACATCGTCTGAATCGAATCAATAACAACGAATTGCGGCTTCTCATTCTCAATCATATTCTCGATTGCAGTAAGTGAAGTCTCACAGGCAAGTCTTAATTCATCCGTAAAAGTTCCTATCCTGTCAGCTCTTAGCTTGATCTGCTGAACGGATTCCTCACCTGATATATACAATACCTTTCTTGAATCATTTGCCAGATTCCTGCATACCTGAAGCAGTATTGTTGACTTACCGATTCCAGGATCTCCGCCTATTAGTATCAATGATCCCTTAACAAGGCCTCCGCCAAGAACCCTGTCGAATTCAGCCATTCCGGTCTTGACTCTTTTGCCGTCAAGCTGCTCCACATCGTTTATATTTACGACCTTGACTATACTATCTATCGCTTTCCTTTTACCTTTTTCAGCCTTAAACGTCTCCTCAACAAACGAATTCCACTCTTTACATGAAGGACACTGCCCCATCCACTTCGGAGATTCATATCCGCATTGCTGACAAAAGAAAACCGTTTCCTTCTTCGCCATCAATAATCCCTTTCGTATTGCCAAGAGAATCCGGTATTGCTACCGGATTCTCGTTTCTTTATTTTCTCTTAACTATTACCGCAACATCTTCGCCCTCGGATAATTCAACACCAAGTGTAAGCTTTCCACCCATGTTAGTCTCGATAACACCTGCTTCTTCGCCGTTAATCTGAACATCATAAGAAGCGCCATCCTCAAGTCCAAGTGTTATCTGAGCATCTTCCGCTCCTGATACAGTGAACTTAACTCCGTCACCCGTCTCGACAAAACCGATTGCTGTAGTTCCCGGTACCGATTCATATACAAATGAACCATTCTTCTCTAATTTGGTGATGTCTTTGCAGGTCTTAACCTTGTAGATATCTCCACCTACTTCAAACTCATCTACCTTTGACTTCTCCGGCAACTGATAATTACCAAAGCTTAATTCACCGGTCTTCTCAACACGGATCAACTTCTCTACTACTGACATTTCTTCCTCCTTAATTCTATTGAATTGTCATCTATTTTTTAACATGAAAAACTATCTTTTCTTTCTTAAGTCCAACCGTAACGCTATCGCCTGCCTTGGCATGTCCGAGCAAAATCTCTTCTGCCAAAGCATCCTCAAGACTCGTCTGTATCATCCTCTTTAAAGGGCGCGCACCATACTTCTGGTCATAAGCTTTCTTAACGATGTACTCCTTAACCGCATTAGATACGGTAAGCTTAATCTTAAGCTTATCCTCTGCTCTGTCGCAAAGTATCTTGGTCTGCAAACTAACGATAGCTTTCATCTCATCTGCATTAAGTGCATGGAACACAATCGTTTCATCGATACGATTAAGGAATTCAGGCTTAAATAATCTCTTAACCTCTTCCATAACCGCATTCTTCATAACTTCATGATCACGCTTCGCATCAGCCTTTGAAGCAAATCCGAGAAGTTTCGGCTCTATAATCTGTGAAGCTCCCGCATTGGAAGTCATGATAATTATTGTATTCTTAAAGTCTACCTTACGTCCCTGAGAATCCGTAATATGACCATCGTCAAGCACCTGTAATAATATATTGAATACATCCGGATGAGCTTTTTCAATCTCATCAAAAAGGATTACGGAATACGGGTTACGGCGAACCTTCTCTGATAACTGACCGCCTTCCTCGTGTCCGACATATCCCGGAGGTGCACCGATAATCTTCGATACACTGTGCTTCTCCATATATTCAGACATATCCACTCTTATAAGCGACTTCTCATCGTTGAAAAGCGCCTCTGCCAGGGCCTTACTAAGTTCTGTCTTACCCACACCTGTAGGCCCCAAGAATAAGAATGAGCCAATCGGGCGATGCGGATCTTTAAGTCCGACACGACCACGCTTAACCGCTCTTACGACAGCCTGAACCGCTTCGTCCTGACCTATAACTCTCTTATGAAGAACCTTACCCATATTTTCAAGACGGGCAGACTCCTTCTCCTCTAATTTACTTAACGGAATCTTGGTCCATTCGGATACCATCTCCGCAATATCTGTCTCCGTAATGGTTACAACCTTATCCTTACGGGAATTCTTGCGCTTCTCCTTCTTGGCAAGCTCCTCTGTCAATTCCTTTTTCCTTGCCTTAAGCTTACTTGCAAGTTCCATATCATCATCAATAAGCGCCTGCTCAAAGTCCTTGGATACCTGTGCAATCTCTTTTTCTATCTCCTCAAATCCTGAATCAACTTTAACCGTGGCAAGCTTTGCCTTGGCAGAAGCCTCATCCAGTATATCGATTGCTTTATCCGGCAGAAATCTGTCATTAATATATCTGTTTGCAAGACTAACAGCCGCAGTAACCGCCTCATCGGTAATAATTACATTGTGATGCTCTTCATACTTATGCTTAATACCACTAAGAATTGCAATTGCTTCCTTCTCGGTAGGCTCCTCTACTCTGATTGGTTGGAATCTACGCTCCAACGCCGCATCCTTTTCGATATACTTTCTATACTCTTCAATAGTCGTCGCACCGATAAGCTGAATCTCGCCTCGTGCAAGCGAAGGCTTAAGGATATTGGATGCATCAAGTGCACCTTCCGCGCCTCCTGCACCTATAATTGTATGTATCTCATCAACAAAGAGAATAATATTACCCATCTCGGTTACCTCTTTGATGATTCTCTTAATTCTGTCTTCGAATTCACCTCTGTACTTTGTTCCCGCAACTATACTTGAAAGATCCAGATTAAGGATTCTTTTATCCCTTATAGTCTCAGGAACATTACCGGACTCGATTAACGAAGCAAGGCCTTCAACGATTGCCGTCTTGCCGACTCCGGGTTCACCAATAAGACAAGGATTATTCTTTCCTCGTCTGCTTAATATCTGTATTGCCCTATGAATCTCGTCAACTCTGCCTATGGTCGGATCAAGCTTGCCGTCTCTTGCCAATGCAGTCAAATCTCTTGAATAATTGGCAACAAGACTCTGCTGTCCTTCCTTAGAATCGCTCTTACGGAAAATATCCGCAAAAGCCTCCTTATCTATACCCATTGCAGTCAATGTATCAACATACATCTTCTGCATATTAACACCTAACGTACTAAGAAGCTTATAAGCTACGCAATCTCTTCTCTGCAAGATGGCAAGGAGGATATGCTCGGTTCCTATTCCGTCACTCTTATATGCTTCCGCAATGGTCTCGGCTCCCTGTAACACCTCAAGTGTCTTAGGTGTATATCCTTCTCTGTCCATCACTGCCACATCGGAATTCGGAGCTATAAGCTCTTCTATAAGCTGAATAAGCTGCACTTCATCTATCGAAAAGCTCTTCAATATAGATGCCGCAACACCTTCGCCTTCTTTGACAAGGCCAATAAGTATATGCTCGGTTCCGACATACAGATGATTCATCTGCTTAGATGCCTGATTGGCTATCTTAAGAGCCTTCTTCGCCATTTCGGTATACGCCATGCTCATGATTCAAGTTCCTTCCCAGTTATTTACAATTACATCTTCCCGCAGAAAAACTATATCTTACAGATCATCAATATCCATAAGGAATAAGTCGTCTTCGTCAGAGTTCTTCGGTCTCGTCTTCATCTTGGCCGGTGTAGGATTAATATCTTCCTTAACAAGTCCTTCCACCTGATCAGGAGATGCAAGCTTGGACGTCCTCTGCGCTATAATGCTTGCAACATGCTTCGCTATATCAACATCAGCCTGTTCGCTCTTTGAAGCAGTCTTTTCAAGATAATCATTATATGCATTATCCTCGCGTACCGGTGTCTTCTCTTCACGGGCATGCATCTTGGCTTCTCGCGCCGCAAGGTCTCTTGCTATTGCTTCCTGCCTTAATCTATCCTGCTCTGCCAGAGCTGCCTCCTGCTGCTTCTTTGTCTGTCTGTCAGACTGTTCTTTCTTATCCGACTTATCGTAATCATCATAGTCGTCATAATCGTCCGAACTTCTTCTCGATATAAGAATGATGATAATGATTATAAGTAATATAACCGCCAAAGCCCCGAAAGCGATAGTCATGATAAAAAATCTTCTCTTGTCATTCTTAAGAAGATTGTATCTGTCATATAACTTGCTGTAGTTCTCCTGAAGCTGCTTATACTCATCGGTATCCTTAACATCTATAATTACCGGTTCTTCAGGCTCTTCATCGATATTATCGTCTTCTCCGTTAGTATCATCACCGTTACTATCGTCGCCGTCATCATTGCCGTCATCGCCGCCATTATTATCATCCTGATTCTCCCCCGGAATAATGGTAACTCTTATTCCTGCAGACTCAAGATCCGTTCCGCCGGCTGTTGCTCTTGCAACAAGTGAAACCGTACCTTCCGCTACCGCCTTAAAATTAAACCTGACACTCTTTCCTGTTGCGGTAATAACATTTCCGTTACATGATGCATCCGATGCATTACTGCTAATATAAGAAATAAGCGTCGGATCAAAGGTAAGCTTCATACTTGCGGTTGTATTCTCGTTATCGGAATCCCGTGCCGTAAGATATACAGCAAATTCCTGTCCCACTTTAATGTCTGTCTCAGGATTAAGAGAAATTATCATGCGCCCCGAAGCATGTGCTTCATCCTTATATATAAATGGTGCCAAAGCACTTGTAAGCATCACAAATAAAAGCGCCAAAGCTATAATCTTTTTCTTCCTCATTTTTAACCATACTCCTCCGACTATAATGTTAAAACTAC
>JAILJL010000158.1 GCA_024694785.1 Lachnospiraceae bacterium | reverse complement strand
TATCTTTACTTACATTGATGCCTGCTATCTTAACATTTACCTCTGCAACGTGAAGACCTGTCATGTTTTCAATGGACGTCTTGATTCTTTCCTGAATCTTCTGCGATACTTCTGGGACATTAGCCGCATATTCCATAACTACCGCAACCATAACGGTCACTTCGTTACCGTTCATCTCTACATGAACACCCTTGGATAAGTTCTTCATTCCAAGCTTGGCAACAATCTCATTCGTGATATTGCCTGCCATGGAACTTACTCCGTCAACTTCGGTTGCCGCGATACCCGCAATAATTGCAACCACTTCTTCGGCAACGGTAATCTCACCCATCTCGCCGCTCTTTATAACAAATGCTTTTCTATCGTCAGCCATATTAATGCCTCCTATATAATAACTCATAACACATAGATTATACCAAATCCATAGTCATTTTAAAACCAGAAAAATATAAAAGATTTATAAACTGCGCTCCTTGTCAAATCGCTCAATGAACTCGATTTCGGATATAATCGGGATATTCAGTTCTTTTGCCTTCATATTCTTCGATGATGTGGATTCAACATCATTATTAACAAGATAATCCGTCTTCTTCGATACCGATCCCGTAACCGAACCGCCCTTGCTTTCTACATATGCCTTGAATTCATCGCGGTTCTTATACACATTAACATCTCCCGTGATTACGAAAGTAAGACCTGCCAATTCTCCGCCGGACGTATCTTTTGGTCCTTCATCTTTGATCGTAAGCAATGATAAAAGCTCATCAAATTCACTCTTACGCTTCGGATTGGCAAAGTATTCCGCGATACTGCTTGCTCTTTCCGGGCCGATCTTATCTATATTCTCAAGTGCCAAGCGGTCACCGGTCTTATCGGTAAAGCCCTTGAAACCCAATGCATTGACAATCCTTTTTGCTGCATCCTTACCTATCTTCGGTATGCAAAGTGAGAAAATAAGATTAACAGGGTCCGCATTTTTACTTCTCTCTATTGCTGCCGCAAGATTCTCTACAGACTTCTCGCCGAATCCGTCAAGACCTGCAATTTCTTCGTAGAATCTGTCAAGCTTATAGAAATCCGGAAGTGTCTTGATATATCCCAGATTAACGAATCTTACAATTGTCTGAATCGACAGACCGTCAATATCAAGTCCCTGCTTGCTTACAAATCTCGTAAATTTCTTAATATCCTTTGCCGGGCAATCCGGATTGGTACAATGTAAGGTCTTTGTTCCGCTCTTATCGCTTATCTTAATCCTTGTCGGCGCATTACATGCCGGACATTTGTCCGGAATCGTCAACTCTCCAACTTTTTCTTTAACTCCTATTATCTTCGGTATGATCTTATTGCTCTTTATTACCTCAATGCGTGTTCCCTTACCACCTACACCAAGTCGCTCTATCTCCGATATATTGCAAAGCGAGGCCCGCTCCACTTTGGTACCCTCAAGATTAACAGGCTCAAATACCGCAACCGGAGAAATCGTCGCAATCGCACAAGACCACTCTATATAGAGCAGTTCCGACTCTGCAACTACATCCTGCCACTTATAGGCCAGTCCCGCGCGGGTGGCATGATGCCCGGTAACCGACCCCGTCGCGGCATAATCAGTATCATCATAAGTAATTACGAGACCGTCAACCGGAAAATCCATCTCCCCGTTCTCCACCTTCCGGGTGAACTTTTCTACAGACTCCTCAATCCTTGCCGCATTCGTAAGCTCATGTTCAACGACATTGAATCCAAGCAGCTT
Source organism: Lachnospiraceae bacterium (assembly GCA_024694785.1). Lineage (GTDB taxonomy): Bacteria > Bacillota > Clostridia > Lachnospirales > Lachnospiraceae > XBB1006. The sequence goes on along the minus strand of JAILJL010000158.1, from coordinate 5,350 downwards.
AAGATATGCCATTCTTTCGCCGAAAGACTGCATCGGCCTGTCAAGATGTACCAGCGTAAAAGCTATGAAATTGACATGCCTTGATTTGACTTTCTCCTTATCGTCAAGCGCCAGCGTACCGCTTGCAAGATTTCTCGGATTAGCATATCTTTCATCTTCATCATCGATGGTATCGTTGATGATTTCAAAATCCGTATAAGAAATGATTGCTTCACCGCGGACAACTAAGTGCCCCTTTTCTTCTATGGTCTCCGGAATTCCGATTATCACATTCTTAAGGTAGGTGATATTACTTCCTATCTGGCCGTTACCTCTGGTCAGAATCTTCTGCAACCTACCACCGTCATAAGTTAATACAAGAGTCAATCCGTCAAGCTTATAACTCAGATATATGTCCCTTTCTCCGGCAAATTCCTTAAGGTCCCCTATCTTCTTTGTCTTTGCAAGAGATAAAGCAGGAAATTCATGTGCTTCCTTATTACCGCTTGTCTCTTCGTAACCGGCGTTCTGTGTCGGGGAATCCGGCAAAATAATTCCGGTCTCTTCTTCCAAAGCTGTAAGTTCATCGAACATCGCATCCCATTCAAAGTTAGAGATACTCTCTTCAAGTCCGTTATAATACCGCCCTGATGCATCATTTAATGCATCAACAAGCTCCCTTATGCGCTTTTCCTTATCCATATCTAATCCTCTTTCTCTATAACGGTTGTGTTACTGGAATTACCTATGATGGATAAAAGCTCTTCCCGCTCTTCGTCCGTCACATCCCGATATTCGCCTGTTTTAAGATCCCCAAGTTCTATATTCAGCACCCTTACCCTCTTAAGATACGTAACGCGATAATCAAGTGCTTCGCACATACGTCTTATCTGCCTATTTAGTCCCTGCGTAAGGATAATCCTGAACTTTCTCTTTGATAACTTAGTAACTTCGCACTTTCTGGTAACCGTATCAAGTATCGGTACACCATTCCTCATCTTAGTAAGGAAATCGTCGTTTATATCCTTGTTAACGGACACTATATACTCCTTCTCATGCTTATTGCCGGAACGCATCATCTTATTAACGATATCGCCGTTATCCGTGAGCAGAATAAGCCCTTCCGAGTTCTTATCAAGTCTCCCTATGGGATAGATTCTCGTCGGATAATTAATATAGTCAATAATATTATCCTTCTCACGCTTCTGTGAAGTGCACACGATGCCGACAGGCTTATTGAATGCTATAAGGGTAAAAGTTCCTTCCTTCCTGGTGCTTTTAACCGCCACACCGTTAACCTTAATGTCTTCGACACCCGTAACTTTGCGACCCATGCCACATACTTCGCCGTCTATGATTATCTTTCCTTCTTCTATTAACTTATCTGCCTGCCGCCTCGAACAGAATCCTATATCAGACAGGTATTTATTGATTCTTATCTCTTCCATTTTCTCCAAACGCCATAAAATAAAGGCTTATTATCAGTATAATTCTATCTGGAATTATACCATATAATAAGCCTGTTAACTACCAATTAAGAATTAATACGTAATTGTCGTAAGTAAAATATATCCGGTCTTACCATTAACCATTACCTTAACGAATCCGTTACGATATGCGGCAATAACGGTAACCTGTGTTCCCTCGGTAAGCTTGGTGATGATTGTCCTGTTATATTCCTTCATAGATGTAACAAGCTCGGCACCATCTGTTACTATAGTAGCTTTTGCATCCTTTTCCGGATATCCCGGAAGGCCTGTTATTGCCTCGTCATTATCCTGTGTAATAAGGAAATCGTTTCTTATGAATCCCTTAAGATCATCGTTAACCTGCACATAAGACCATTCACCCCAAGGATCCACCGCAATTACGATAACCTTGGCACCTGCAGCAGCCTTACCGATAGCTTTCTTATCCTTGCTTGCGCCGAAACGGACATTTACCTCATCGGTTGTTATTGCATATTCCGTTATCTCAAGCTCAGGATCTATTACAATTTCCTCTGGTTCAGGTTCATCTTCACCCTCACCTGCATCATCGCTATCATCACCGGAATCATCATCCGTAGAATCGCCTATTACCACAACAGGCGGCATCTGATTCTGAAGAAGCTTAAGGCTGCTCATCAAATCATTGATTGCAACACTCATTGTAGAATTGATAAGAAAATCAAGGTCCTCATCCTTAAGAATGGCCTCCTCATAACGCTTATCAACCTTCTCCTGAAGTTCAGCCACTTCACTTCTCATAACGAACTTCTTGATACAGGTATTAATCTGATCTTCCGTAACATATTCGTGAGTTCCAAGATTGAATTGAGAATATAGATTATTAATATACAAATGTCCCGTCTTAATTCCGGTTATGTAAAAACAATCAAGTCCCGGTGCCGTTGTCTTGACACCCTCGAATTCAATATCAATCTCTACCATAGCAAGACAGGAATTCTCATCTATTCCCTGCTGAGTATATATCTTATCTATCTTATATGCTTTAATATATGATGAGAATAACTCAATGTATTCGCATTCATTGTCTGAAATCGGTGCAGCATATGAAGCAAGCGCTTTAACATCACCTGCGGCATACGCCTCATAATAATTCTCAAATAATGTAGTAATCTCTTTATCCTTATTCTCAACAAACTTAAGAGCATCACCGGAAGAACTCTTCTTGCCGATAAAAAGCCCTCCCTTGCCAACCGCAAAGAAAAGAATCAGCACAAAACATAATAAAGCTCCTGCTGCAATTACATATCTCTTGTTCGTATTTATAAACTCAACAACCTTCTTGAATAAAGTATCCGCATTATGCTTAAACTCTTGCTTTTTATTATTCTTATTACTCATCCAAACGCCCTCTATCATAAAAATACATTGATTTCAAATAAACGCACCTGGAGGGAATCGAACCCCCGCTCATGGAACCGGAATCCATTGCTCTCTCCCCTGAGCTACAGGTGCAGCACATATTATAATACACTAAAAAGCGCTTAAATTCAACCTTATAACGGCAAATCACGATAATCAAAAATATAACCCTTGCGATTTCTCGCAAGGGCTATTTTTTTGATTATTTCGCGTAGTCAGTCACTCTTGACTCACGTATCACGCTGATCTTAATCTGACCCGGATATGCAAGCTCACTTTCGATACGCTTTGCAATATCTCTTCCGAGTAATACCATATCAGCATCGGATACCTGCTCAGGAACAACCATGATACGAACTTCTCTACCTGCCTGAATAGCAAAAGATTTGTCAACACCTTTGAAACTATCGGCTATCTCTTCCAACTGTTTTAATCTGTTAGCATATGTCTCCAGCGTCTCACGTCTCGCACCCGGACGGGCTGCCGAAATTGCATCGGCTGCCTGTACAATACATGCTATAAGTGACTGTGGTTCAACGTCACCGTGATGTGATTCGACTGAATTAATAACGATAGGACCTTCCTTGTACTTACGGCAAAGATCGACACCGAGCTGGATATGTGAACCTTCCATCTCGTGATCGACCGCTTTACCTATATCATGAAGTAATCCGGCACGCTTAGCTGTCTTAATATCAACTCCAATCTCAGCTGCAAGTAATCCTGACAACTGAGCAACTTCGATAGAATGCTTTAATGCATTCTGTCCGTAACTTGTACGGAATCTCATACGTCCGAGTAACTTAATAAGTTCCGGATGTATACCATGAACACCTGCTTCGAAAGCTGCATTCTCGCCTTCCTCACGCATCATGGTCTCAACTTCCTTAGTTGCTTTCTCGACGCACTCTTCAATCTTGGCCGGATGAATACGTCCGTCAACAATCAACTTTTCAAGTGCAATTCTTGCAATCTCTCTTCTTACAGGATCGAAGCTTGATAATACTACTGCATCCGGAGTATCGTCTACAATTAAGTCTACACCGGTCATCGTCTCAAGTGTACGGATATTACGTCCTTCACGACCGATAATACGTCCTTTCATCTCATCGGTAGGCAACTGGACAACCGAAATTGTCGCTTCGGATACATGGTCAGCCGCACACTTCTGTATTGCCTGGACAATGTATTCCTTTGCCTTCTTGTTTGCTTCTTCTTTAGCCTGATTAGTAAGATCCTTTACAAGCTTTGCTGTGTCAATTCTAACATCTTCTTCAACAGTTTTTAAAAGATAATCCTTTGCCTGTTCAGAGGTTAAACCTGAAATTCGCTCAAGTTCCTGTACGCGCTCTTCGTTTAATTTGGCTATCTTTTCACGCTGAACATCCAATTCATGCTCTTTGGCAACATACTCGGCCTCACGCTTCTCAACAGAAGAAATCTTCTTATCCAATGTCTCTTCTCTCTGAGTAATTCTGCGTTCGCGATTCTGAATCTCATTACGTCTCTCTTTGATCTCTTTGTCGAGTTCATTCTTGCTTCTGATGGACTCTTCTTTAATCTCGAGCAGCGACTCACGCTTCTTGGCCTCAGCGCTCTTGACAGCTTCATCGATAATCTGTCTTGCCTTATCTTCAGCACTGCCGATCTTCTCGTCATATTTCTTCTTTCTTATCGAACCGGAAATAGCGACGGTAAGAGGTATGGCAGTCACAAGTGCAATTGCAAGACCGATTAATAACGATACAACGTCAAAATGCACAGGAGCACCTCCTTTATTAAATTTTCAATAAGCAAATGTTGTTATATATTTCATCTTGATAGACAAAGTACCCTTATACATGGATTTGAGTTTTAAAATAACCCAAATATACAACATATAAATTTTATACTTTTTATCAAATTGTGTCAATGTTTTTTCTTTAAAGCAAGCTTTTAATATCATCAAAAGGAAAACCACGTCGCATACAATATGCAAGCATTCTGTTCTTTTCTTTATAATCTGCGGTATCCGGGTCATAATGACGTTTCTTAAGCAAATCCTTAATCATTTCTTTCTCATCATTATCATATTCCTTCTCGATTGCCGAATCTATTGTCTCTGCATCTACGCCCTTATCCTTAAGGTATAATTTAACCGCGGTCTTGCTCTTCTGACTCTTGTGATATCGTATGTAATTCTCGGCATATCGCATATCATCAAGATAATGATATGACTTTACATACTCAATTGCATTATCCACAACAGAGGACGGATATCCGTCCTCTGTAAGCTTATCTATTAATTCTCTGGTCGTTCTGTCACGTCTCTCAAGGATCGATAAGGCTCTCTTTCTGGCATCCTTAATCATATCCTCGATTGATTCATATTCTTTCTTCATAAGTCATCCTTATTCCGTAGCTTTGGACGCCTTCTTGGACGCCTTATCCTCCTTTACATCTGCATTCATGAGAAGATCGTCAGCAAGATTATAATGCTCTCTAACCTTCTTCTCTACTTC
>JAILJL010000156.1 GCA_024694785.1 Lachnospiraceae bacterium | reverse complement strand
TTTTATGCGTAATAAGGGTACTTACTTTACGACCGAGGACTTGCTTAGTAAGGTCTGGGGATATGAGACAGATGCGGAAAATGGTACGGTATGGGTATATATTTCGTATCTTCGTAAGCGCTTAACGGACTTAGGTGCAAATGTTGAACTTGTTGCCAAGCGTAATATCGGATACAGACTGGAGGAAGTACATGATTAAGACGTTGCAGAAGAAATTTGTCGTAACATCAATGATTGCGATAACGATACTTATTGTGGCGCTTCTTGGTGCGATTAATGTAGCGAATATCATTCTGGTAAGAAGACAGTCGGAGCGCACGTTAAATATGATCTCGGAGAATGAGGGTAATATTAATAATCTGCCTCCGATAAACGGAGAGAACCGGCCGGAGATGCCACCTAACCGGGGAAAGAATGACTATGATACCTTTATGGCTTCGAACTTCTTCATAGTAAGATTATCTTCAGATAAAAGCGTTATATCCACGGATGTTGCGAGAACTTCGACCGTAAGCGAAGAGGACGCGGCAAAGTATGCAAAGACTGTGGTTAATTCCGGCGAGGACGAAGGTAAAATAGACGGATACAGGTATAAGGTTGGCACATCTGCGTTTAATGAAGAGATTAATGTCATATTTCTTGATACCTCCGGTGAAAGACAATCTCTTATAAGAGTGCTTCTTTTATCGGCGCTTATAGGTTTTGCATGTTTCTTAATTATGCTTTTAATAGTAATTCTTCTTTCAAGAAAAGCTATCCGACCGATAGCGGAGAATATTGAGAAACAGAAAAGATTCGTAACGGATGCGGGGCACGAACTTAAGACTCCGCTTGCAATTATACAGTCAAATGCGGAAGCCATGGAATTATATAATGGCGAGAATAAATGGAGTAAGAATATAAAGGAGCAGACCTTACGATTATCCAAGATGATGGAGAATCTGCTTCTGTTATCGCGCATGGATGAAGGGCAGAAGAAGGCTGTTAAAGGAATATTCGATTTGTCTGATTCTGCAGTTAATGTAAGCAACTCTTTTGCAGAGAGCTTTAAGGTGAGAAATATTGCTTTTGATACGGCAATTGAACCGGGTGTTAAGGCCAATGCGGATAAGGCACAGATAGAGCAGCTTATGGGAATTTTGCTTGATAATGCTTTGAAGTATACAAATGAAAGCGGTTCTGCTATAATTATGTGCCATAGGGAAGAAAAAAGTATTGTGCTCTCGGTTGAGAACACTTGTGAAGCATTGCCCAAGGTCGTCCCTGAGGCGCTTTTTGACAGATTCTACAGAGGCGATACCGCCAGAAATCAGGCGACAGGCGGTTCAGGAATAGGATTGGCGGTTGCACGCTCGATTGCGGTGGCAAATGATGCATCAATTACAGCAGAGTATATATCGGATAACAAAATAAGATTTAAACTTACGCTGTCTGAAGCGTAGGATAAAGTAGGATATAGTTTTTTAGGATTAAAGGGAATTGAATATGTTAAAGGTTAATGCAGCAGTAAATAAGAGTACAGGGGATATTATGCGCAATGCCGTTATCGCGATTGTTTCGCTTTTCGTCAACGGATTCGGCATATATCTTACGATGCGCGCCAATATCGGTGCAAGCCCATGGGATGTATTTAATCTCGGGCTTTCAAAGACATTCGGAATTCTATACGGAACGGCATCAATAGGTGTATCGCTCACGATTCTTCTTATAGATATTCTTTTAAAAGAGCCTATAGGAATCGCAATGTTTATAGACGCAATAGTTGTAGGCAAGTCCGTGGACTTTTTTAATTTTATCAATATCGTGCCAAAGGCGGATAACATCGTAATAAGTATTGTGATGATGGGGATAGGTTTATTCATCATTGGATATACACAGCTTTTTTATATGAGATCTTCTCTGGGATGCGGACCGAGAGACTCATTACTCATAGGTTTGAAAAAGCGTTTAAAGAGAATACCTATAGGTGTTGTAAGCATTGCGATCCTAAGTACTGCAACGCTTATAGGATATCTGCTGGGTGGTCCCGTGGGAGTGGGAACGTTAATCTGCGCTTTATGTGCGGGACCTATAATGCAATTTGCTTTTCAGTCGCTAAGCTTTGAAGCGACTGCCATAAGACACCAGAATCTTAAAGAATCATTTAAGATAATGATTAATGATATGCGTAACGGAAAGAGGAAGTGCATATTTAATCATTAATTAACAGCAAGGAGGGATAGGGATGATTCAGACAAATTACAAAACTATGCTTAAGCAGGCGGAAGGGCTTACGGAAGATGTGAATCACAAGATTGCGAACTTTGCAAATCTGTCAGCGCTTTTATTCACGACGCTTAAGGACATTAACTGGGCAGGTTTTTATTTCTTTGAGGGAGATACGCTTATTCTCGGACCTTTTCAGGGAAAGGTTGCATGCGTAGAGATTGCAAACGGCCGCGGCGTATGCGGAACTGCTGCAATAACTGATACTACACAGCTTATTCCGGATGTACATAAGTTTCCGGGACATATTGCATGTGATGCAGCGTCAAGATCCGAGATAGTTGTGCCGCTTCATATGGATGGCAAGGTCATAGGCGTACTTGACATCGACAGTGCTTCGCCGGACCGCTTCTCCGAGGAAGATAAAGAAGGTCTCGAAGAACTTGGCCGTATGATTGATTCCTGGTACAAAAACTGGCAATAGCTTTTTTTGAGGACTTACCGATTCGGTAAGTCCTTTTTTTTATTTCCTAAGTTTCATCTAAGGTTCGTGTTTTATTATATGACCATGACAGGGAGATAATCCATATGAAAGGAGTTGATAAAATGAAACTAAGGCATGAATATAAGCATGAACTCTCATATGTCGAGATGCTTGTTCTAAGGCAAAGATTAAGGGCGGTTATGCAACCCGATCCGCATACAATAGATGGTAAGTATTTTATAAGAAGTCTCTACTTTGACAATGTGTATGACAAGGCGCTTCGGGAGAAGATAGACGGTGTAAGTAACAGGGAGAAGTTCAGGATAAGGTATTATAACCATGATATATCAAGGATAATACTTGAGAAAAAGTCAAAGATATACGGGCTTTGCAATAAGAAGCAGGCAATAATCGATATTGAAATCGCAAAAGCGATATGTGAGTGTGATTTTAAGACACTTGAAAGTAAGAAGGAGTCTTTGGTGGTTGAATTATATCAGAAGATGCTGACTGAGGGCTTAAGACCCAAGGCAATCGTTGATTATGACAGAGAACCCTTTGTCTTTGAAGCCGGTAATGTAAGAGTAACAATCGATTACAATATAAGAACCGGGCTTAAGAATACGGATTTCCTCAATATGGATGCGGTAACAATCCCGGTTGTGGATTCACCGATAATCTTGGAAGTTAAGTGGGATGAGTACTTGCCCGGAATTATACGGGACGTGGTGCAGATTCCGGCAACGCATACCGCTGCGTTTTCAAAGTATGCGGCCTGCCGAATGTATGATTAAAAAGTGGGATATATAGTTAAATATAGAATTTAAATAGATTAAAGGAGAGATTATTATGACATTCAATGATATTTTTAAATCAAGTTTTCTGGAGAACATAGCGAGCGTATCCATCCTGGATATGGTATTATCGGTATTTTTATCACTTTGTATAGGTTTATTTATCTTCTTGATCTACAAGAAGACATTCCAAGGAGTTATGTACTCTTCGA
>JAILJL010000089.1 GCA_024694785.1 Lachnospiraceae bacterium | reverse complement strand
CCCCCTCTTTATCCTTAAGATTCTCAAGGTGACACTCGCCAATATTAGTCATTATAACCATATCCGGCCTTGCAATCTTCGCAAGTCTCGTCATTTCATCGAATCCCGATATTCCCATCTCGACAACCGCAATTTCATGCTCTTGCCTTATATTCAATATCGTAAGCGGCATCCCTATCTCATTATTAAGATTACCTGCCGTCTTAAGAACCTTATACTTTTGCTCCAGTACGGACGCCACCATTTCCTTGGTGGAAGTCTTACCCACAGAACCCACAATTCCGATTATCTCCGTCTTAAGGCCCTTACGGTAAAAGGCTGCGAGACTCTTTAACGCTTCACCGGATGAGGAAACCTTGATATAAGGCACATCAAGTTGTAAATCACGCTCCGAAAAAGTGATAAGAGCGCCCTTTTCAAATACCTGAGGAATATACGCATGTCCGTCGGCTCTTTCACCCACAAACGGTATATACAGATACCCTTCCTCTATCTCGCGGCTGTCCTTTGATACTCCCGTAATTTCTTTTGCCAAAAGCTCATCCGGACCATGGTACTCGCCGCCTACTGCTTTTACAATGTTACTTACGCTTAAATTAAGCATATTCTCTCCTAATTCTTATACTTATCAAGTGAAATCTTAATAATATATTCGCAAAGACTGTCATAATCAGTGCCAAGAACCGCTGCCTCCTGTGGGAGAAGGGAAGTAGGAGTCATACCCGGCAAGGTATTGGCCTCAAGACACACGATCCTGCCATCTTCTCCAAGCAGGAAATCCATTCTTGCATAGGTCTTATATCTTAAGCATTTAAAAGCTCTTGCCGCATATTCCTGCATTTTCCCGGCAATGTCTTCCGGTATATCCGCAGGACATGTCTCAACCGCAGAACCTGCGGCATATTTATTCTTATAATCGTAGAAGCCTTCCTTAGGTGCAATCTCTATTACAGGATAAGCTTTGCCTTCTACAACCGCAACGGAGAATTCTCTTCCTTTAACAAATTCTTCCACCATTGCGCGGTCTTCATACTTAAACGCTTCGTCAAGAGCTTTTACATAATCTTCTTCACTATTAACTATAGTCGTACCTACCGATGAACCGCCACAGCAAGGCTTGACGATACAAGGAATCGTAAGTCCGGTCTCCTTGAAATCAAGATACTTCTTACCTTTCTCGGCAACCACTCCCTTAGGTGCCGGGATTCCCTCACGCATAAAGAACTCTTTGGTAAGCTCCTTATCCATCGCAATAGCTGCGCTTAAGTAATCCGTTCCGGTATACTTAATACCGAATAAGTCAAACGCTGCCTGCACACGGCCATCTTCGCCCTGTGCTCCGTGAAGTCCGATAAATACTATATCTGCCATACGGCAAATCTCTATAACATTAGGCCCGAAGAAAATATCGGACTTATCTTCTCTTAAAGCCTTAATCTTCTCAATGTCAGGTGCATCTGTCGGAATTGCGGCAATCTCATGATCAAGGCTTTCCGCTCTGTCAAATATCCCCGTTATGTCATCGCCTCTTTTGCCGAATCCATAGAAAACATCCACAAGACACACCTTATGGCCGCGCCTTCTTAACGCATCCCTTATCCCGCGTGCCGATACAAGCGACACGTCGCGCTCGGTGCTAAGACCGCCTGCCAGAACAACTATATTCATATCCTCTATCTCCTAAATCCTGTAGATTACTTAACTATACTTAACCGCGCCCTTTTTCCAGACACCGCGCAGGTATAATATGCCGAGTATCGATGCTTTAGTCACGTTCTCCGCTATCATGCAGGACCATACTGCAACAAGTCCAAGGTGCCATACATGAATGCAGATGTATGCCATAAATACTCTCACTATCCACATCGTGCATACGCCCACAAGGAAAGTCGTCTTGGTATTGCCGACACCATTGAATATACCTTCCATCATAATTAAGGCACCATATATAGGCTCCGATACGGCAACCATACGAAGGACGACAATACCGTTTTTAATAACCTCTGCATCCTTTGTAAATATGCTCATTAACTGTGCCGGGAATGCAAACAGCAACGCGCCCGTAACCGTCATGATCAAAGCAGTTATGATAATAAGCATTCTTGAAAGCTTATCCATTTTCTTCTCATCGCCATATCCCATGGCGTTACCGATAAGCGCAGAACCTGCCTCTTGCATACCGAATCCCGGGATATATACCATCTCTTCGGCAGTTATCGCTATTGAATGTGCCGCAAGCAGTACCGTTCCAAGAGCTGCGACCTCAGATGTGAATACCACATAACCCGTAAATACAACGATTCGCTGGAAAGCGAGCGGTAATCCCACACGTATACACTGATACATGATATTACCGTTAATTCTCTTACTTTCCCCATGAGGCGAAAGTATCTTATTCCTCCATAAAACGATCATCATGACAACGCCACCGAAAACAGCCGAAACCGAAGTTCCGAGTGCCGCGCCGGCAACCCCATATCCGCATCCGAACACCTTAAATGATACGCCTAATACGCTTATCATTCTTGTCGGATAGATAAAAAAGAAATTTCCCACGATATTTACAATATTCATGAGAAGATTAACTATCATCGGCGTTCTTGTATCTCCAGTGCCGCGAATCATACAGCCTATAACCATATCAAACGAGCGGAATATGAATCCCGCGCCGGTTATAAGAAGATAAGCACTCGCGCCCTTTGCGACTACGCCTTCACCGCCCATCCAGTAAGGAAGGAACGGACTTGCTATCATCATAAAAGCGCTTATTACAGCACCTACCATAAACGCAAGGTAGATACCCTGAACTGCTGCGGTCTTCACGTCTTTGAAATCTTTTGCGCCGTTTTTCCTCGCTATAAACGCCATTACACCTATTCCGAGCGAGAATGCCGGAGCATTCGTAAGCCATGTGACCGGTGTTATAAGTCCCACAGCAGCAGATGCCTCCTTACCGAGCATACCTACCATCGCAGTATCGGCATACACAACTATTGTCTGCAGAAACTGCTCCAGAATCGTTGGCCATGCAAGAGAAGCAATCAAAGCTATCATAGCTTTCTTTCCGGTTGCTTTACTAATATCCATTTTCCCATACACCCTATCTACACTATTGGTCCGAGCAGACCTTAACTAATTAAGTATACTACTAATATCTGCCTTTGAAAAGGGCAAACACCCCTATATAATGCCTATGTCTTTAAGAAAAGCACTTACTTCTTCCATATATCTTGTTCGATTCACAAAATAAGACTCAGCATGATTCGCATCATCAAATATGCATAACTTTTTCTTAGTCCTGCACTCGTCGTACATTCTTTCACTGTGCGACTTCGGAATGAAGTTATCTATCTTACCGTGTATGAATAATATCGGTGTAGATTTATTCTCCTTTAAAGCATCTATAGGACGTATCCTGTCAAGCCTGAACCCATGAAGGATACAGCAAAGAATGGCAGGGAGTATGACAAGAAATGCAGGTAGATGCATTCCATCTTTCGCAAGATGCCTGGATAATGAACCAAAATCCGCAAATCCGCAATCCGACACAAGAAAATCCGCATCCTTAAGATTCTTTAACGCCATAATCGACGATGCGGCTCCAAGGCTTTCCCCGTGGAGACCGATAATCGCTGTGTTTCCGAGCTTTTCTCGAAAATAACTATATACATCTTCGACGTCGCGGCTCTCCTTATATCCCATGGAGCAATAGGTCTTCTTATTATAGCCGTGGTGTCTTAAGTCGTATATATAGATATTAAAGCCCAATGCACGGAATACGTTGGCATACTTAATAGAACCCTCGTAATTGTATGTATACCCGTGAGTGATTATAACCATCTTATTACTGCCTTCATACGGGACAAACAATCCGTGAAGCTCATATCCGTCACGTGCTTTGATATTAAGCACTTCCTTCTTATAGCTCGGGAAATCCCCAAGGAAATCCTTGCTTTCCTCAATCTCAAGGGCAACGTCACGGGATACAAGCTTAGGATGAGTGATAAATAGATAGAATCCCGCCGCTGCCGTAATTAATATTACAAGTATAACTATGATCCCTATTATGATTACCATTTAAGCTCTCCTTATCTCTAACAAAAAATGCCGGGGATAAAACCCCGGCATCTTAGGTACCTTATTCAAATTCCGGTTCAATTAATCCGTAACTGTTACCTTTACGCTTATAGACCACATTAACCTCTTCAGTCTCCGCATTAAGGAACATAAAGAAGTTATGTCCCAGAAGCTCCATCTGCATACATGCATCTTCCGGATACATTGGCTTAAGTCCAAAGTGCTTAACACGCTCAATCTTAATCTCGTCATCATCTGCAGAATCATTGGTCATAAAGAAATCCGATGCAAATTCATCTTCTCCATGCTTCTTTGCGATAAATTTCTTTCTATACTTATTAAGCTGTCTCTCTATGGTCTCCTCTACCATATCGATGGATGCATACATGTCCGAACTTACCTGCTCGGATCTTATGATATTACCCTTCATAGGAATGGTAACCTCAATCTTCTGTCTCATCTTGTCTACAGATAATGTAACAGATGCATCCTGTTCTTTGCTGAAATACTTGTCAAGCTTCGAAAGCTTATCGACAACGGCGCCTCTTAAACCTTCTGTGATGTCAATATTCTTGCCTGTTATAGTTACTCTCATGCTAAGGACCCCCTTCGTCATTTGATGGCTTAATTATATCATCAAAAATTTTACATGTAAACAAAAGCACATTCGAATTCACGATAAAGACAACTTTCTCCCCTTTTATTTTCAGAATTTTACCTATATACCTTTTAATTCAAATGTAATACAATATATTTGAGGTGTTATGCGAATGAAAACAGCATGTATAACGGGTTCGTCCCGTGGAATCGGACGCGAGATCGCTCTTAGGCTTGCCCGCGGCGGTTACAACTTAATACTGAACACAGGACACGATGAGACATCGCTTATAGCCCTTAAAGAAGAGATTATCGGCATCACCGGGAATACCGACTCCGTAATCATCTCTGTCGGCGATATAGGCAATCCGGATTATGTACAAAAGTTCATAAGCGCAGGAATTAAAGAATTCGGCGGGATTGACCTTCTTATAAATAACGCCGGTATATCATATGTCGGTCTTATTACCGATATGACCAACGAAGATATAGCAAAAGTGATTAATACCAATCTTGTATCGGCAATATATACGTCCCGTGAAACGGTTCCTTCAATGGTACATAATAAAAAAGGACACATAATCAATATATCATCCATGTGGGGGGTGGTCGGTTCTTCATGCGAGGCAGTATATTCCGCCACCAAAGGCGGTCTTAATGCTTTTACCAAAGCGCTTGCGAAAGAGCTTGCGCCGTCAGGCATTCAGGTAAATGCCATAACGCTCGGAGTCATAGATACCGACATGAATAAGTGCTTTAACGATGAAGAACGGGCCCAACTTACTGAAGAAATACCAATGGGCCGTATGGCAAGGCCATCAGAAGTTGCAGATCTCGTGCTTAATATAATTAATAGCCCTACTTATCTTACGGGCGCAATAATAGATTTTGACGGAGGATGGATATGATATTTGATATTAGTACCCGCGTCGACCCGAAGAAAGCCAAAAGCGAGCAGGATTCTCACTATCTCCTCTCATTATTCCTCGACATTGCCGAGGAGATGCTTAACTCCGGTGCCGAGACCAACCGCGTGGAAGATTCATTATTCCGGATTCTCAAATCGTACGGTTATGAAAAAGTCAATGTATTCTGCATACCGGAATTCATATCCGTATCATTTGAAGACCCAAATGGCGAGCTTATTACGCAAACGAGACGCGTATATACCATTTCCAACAATATGAATCACCTTGAAGATCTTAATGCTCTTTCAAGGTACATAGTCAAGAATCAACCGGGTGTAACGGATATACACGACAGACTGGAAAATATGCCGCCGACAAGCTATAGCAGCAATATGCTGATTATGGCTCCGGTTTACTTCTTTGCCAGTGGGGGATTCGCCTTTTTCTTTCATGGCTCATTACTGGACGCCCTGGTATCGGGACTTATCGGTATAGTAATTATGCTCCTGGCGAAGTTTTCCATGCTGCAGAACGTGAATAAGCTCCTGTATACCGCGGTATCGGCCCTTATAGCCTGTCTTATCGCCATGATAATCTCCAGGCTCGGTTACCCCGGCAACATCGACAAAGTAATGATCGGCAACGTCATGCTCTTTATCCCGGGACTTGCACTTACCACTTCCTTCCGTGATATGCTCTGCGGCGATATCATTGCAGGACTTATCAGGATGATGGAATCTCTTATGATTGCTGCCGCAATAGCGGTCGGATATGCTATTCCTATTTTCTTTCTCGGGAGGTAAGTCGCTATGGATATAAGACAATTGACTTTTGAATCAATCGGTGCTCTTGTTGCATGTCTGGCATTTGCAGCCATACATCGCAATAACCCCAAACGAATAATATTCTGCGGAATATCTGCTGTTACAAGCTGGATAACATGCGCGATAGTATCGTATATTACCCACGATGATATATTCATTTCATGTATGATAGCTGCCGCTGCAGGTACGATTATCTCGGAAATATTTGCAAGGACCCTCAAAGCTCCCGCAACCATCTTCCTTGTAATCGCAATTCTGCCGCTGGTTCCCGGAGGTTCGCTTTTCTACGCTACATTCTATGCAATGACCAAAGATCAGCTTAATGCCAGGATTTACGGCATATCAACTGCCCTTTCGGCACTTGGTATTGCAGTCGGATTGATACTTGTCTCGGTAGCATTTAATCTATGGCGCGAGATAGTTCAAAGAATATCACTAAAAAAACAATACTAACACATTTACACCATTAATAAATCTATTAAAAATAAAAAAGATGCTGAGGCAGTCAACGTTTCTTGACTGCCCTTCAGCATCTTTTTTCTCACGTCCCAAACTGATTAAGTCCTATCTGCCCCCGTTAGTGCATCAATTTAGTAAACAGCGTTCTGCCACTGGAATGAGTAACCTGATGTGTTAACTCTTGATGCTGACTGTGCGAATGAGATCTGATATCCGTTAGAATCCCATGCGTATACGAGGTTGGTCGATGCATTTGAAGATGTATTACCTGTGTAATACTCATAGCCGTATCCTGTGATTGCATGACCTGCATTTGATGTAAAGAGGAGAATACCAAATGGTCTGTCGTTGTCAATGCTTGTCTTAACTTCTGAGAAGCTTAACTTGTTGCCTCTTACTCTGTAGGATAAACCATATCTAGCAAGAGCCTGTCTCATTTCGTCTGCTGTACCGCCTCTGTTGTAATCGATTCCCATAAGGTCTGCTACCTGGAAACCTGTTACGTTGTAGTTGGTCTTGTAGTTAACGATTGTACCTACTGTACATGCCCAGCAGATTCCGTAGTTACCCTGTCTTAAGAAGCTTGTAAGAGGTAACTTATTTGTGATTGTCTGGTACTGGTTGTTGTTGTTATCGTTGTCGCTTCCGCCACCCCAATCCCAGAACCAATCCCACCAGCCGGTGTATAACTGATCTGAACTACCAAGTGTAATTGTGTTGTTGTTGTCCATATCAAAGAGGCTCCAGATAAAGTTGGAGAACGAAATGATATAGTGTGTCATGATAGCTGAAAGCATCTGATAATATGTATAATCATCATAAGAACGAACATCATTTGTCATGTTGTACTCATCTTCATATAACATAACTGCGCCTGCAGTATCCTTTGCGTAGTAAGCACCATTATCAACAAGGATAAGATATGTGCTGCCACCTTCAAGGTTGGAAATAGCATTATATGCTTCTGTGTTGCTTGTAACAACTACGCCGCCGTAAGAATCTACGTTAGCTACGAAACGTACCTGGCCATCACAGAATACAGGATACATAAAGAATACCTGCTGTGTATCTACGTTGTAAGCTGATACATAATCACCGATAACGATTGAACCGAACTCTTCGCCTTCGGTCATACCAAGGATCATCTCGGAAATTGTTCCTACCTGATTATTGGTTAATACGTTAAACACCTTGAGAAGCTTTGCTTCGTCGTTCCAGTTCCACCATGATGCTGATGCAGATGCTGAAAAGCTTGCGCTTACTGCAATGACCATTGCCATTGCAATACTTAATAACTTAAGTAATTTGTTCTTCATTGCTTTAGTCCTTCCTTTTTAATTTTAAAATAAAATGTGATTGGTTTACCGGAGTTCCTTTTCGTAAACGGAACTCCGTATGATGTCCCCGGAGGTATACTCCGTTATTTGCTGTTAGCAGGGGCGGGACGCTTCATGCTCACATAATACCCCGTATCTTATGCATCTAACAAGAGCCACTTTCAGATTATCTCTTTCTCACTTATGGTAGGGGACATAATTGCAAAATGATATTTTTAATTTATGTCCCTTGTAAATAATTCTTATCCCATATATAATAAACTTATCAGCTATGCTACTCGGGGGGGGTAGTATCATCTGTTAGGTAATGATTTTCGGAGGTAATAGAAATGAAGAAGTTTTATAATATGTTTAAGACATTTGCATGCCTTACTCTTTGTCTTATGATTCTTGCAAACACATCGGGCATCAGTAACATTAACAAAGGCGCGATGAATGATCCGGGTGCATCAATTATTCTCGGTGCAGACGATCCTTGTGTAATCTACGAAAGAGCTGGCCTCTCCGGAGGCGGACCTAAATAATCTCATACTATATTCAACAATAAAAGGAATTCGTTTTTACGAATTCCTTTTTTTAATGACATCCAGTTTCCACTTATAAAAATCTACACTTGCTCTTGACTTAAGCAGCTCTGCAATCAATATGCATCTTCGGATGGTTTTCTCCGTACCTTCGGGCCAGTCAGCTTCATTCTTTCTTCTTTCATTCTCGTTCCACCAGTTATTATATGTAAGCTGCGCATTAAGATGAAATCTTCTGTAACAAAGCTGGCCCCTTAAAAGATAATCCGCTATCTCATTAGACTCATCATACCTTCCGGCATTTCCGTACTCATTTCTCAATAGGTTATATACATTTTCACGTATAACCCAATCCGACATTTCAAGAGTCGTATTCATATCTCTATCCAGATATTCTTTAAGTGCTGCAAGATACTTCCCACGTTCCGTAACATCCTTATCATAAAAGCAAAAATTACAATAGTCAATCAGATCAAATCTGTCAAGCCACAAATCCTGCGCATTTAATATTGTATCTACCGGATACTTTCTTTCTATTGCACTTTTGACATACTCATATATGGTTTCATCAGAAATATGCATATTACTTGCTTCAAATATGCGGTCCTGGTAATCATACTCTTCATCGTCTCTGTCTATCCCTAGCAAATCATAAATATAGGATCCTTTATATCTATACTCATTCCATGTACTCACCGGACTGGCTTCGTACGATAGCATTCCTCCTATTAATGGTAACACCAACGTTTTTTCATACGGAATTCCCCTTCCTGCCATTTTTAGGCGCGTAAAGACCTCATCTCTAATATATGTCTGCGGAACGGTCTTCCCCTGTTCCCATCTTCTTATTGTCTTGATATCACACAAATCCTTCGCCAACATACTCTGAGAGATACCAAGCATAGTTCTTCTCTTATATACGATCTCGCTCATATTATAGACCGAACATGGTACATATGTATCGGGAATAAGGATAGTATCCTTCCTTACTCCGAACCTCTCATATTCATCCGAGAATAGTTCTATATATTCATCGATTGTATTAAGCTCTTTACCATACTTTTCCTTATTATCCTGGTCCAGTACCATCTGTCTTACAATTACTGCCTTCTTCTTATCAAGGAGTTCAAGCATATAATTAAGATATCCTACATTACGAAGACATTCGATTGCATAATCAATTTTACCCTTTAAGGTAATGATCTCATTTAAGCTATCAATCTGCTCTATATCAATCGCATCAACATAATAATACGTCGCTTTCGGAAGTATTCTCCGTTGATAAGGCTCCTTAATCTCTCTTGCAATAAGATATCCGATAACCGCTCCGTATACCCTTCTGTTATTGGTAGAATATCGCTCGATATCAAGAATCATATCAAGCTCCTGGGATGAAACGATAAGCTTCACCAGATTATCAAGTTCGAATCCCGGTACCGTTATCTCAATTGCTTCTTTCGTAAGTCTATATATCTCGCCCTTATCGCCATCTGTAGCCATAAGATAAAGCGCTCTCATTCTTAAGATGAACTGCTCCTCTAGAGGCTTAAGATTCTCTTCATTTGTATAATTATCTATTGCAGCCAAAGCCTCGTCATACTTCTGCATGCAAAGAAGCCAGACTATATTATTCTGCTTATACCATGCTTCATACTCATCACTATTAACCCACCATACTCCCTTACTGTCCTCAATGAACAATCGCGAAAGAAGCCGGTAAGAAATTGCAAAATCTATTGACGCATTGCCATTTTCCCAGGAAGACACCTGTGATGTACCAACAAGTCCATAGCATATTTC
The DNA here is from genome assembly GCA_024694785.1 of Lachnospiraceae bacterium. Lineage (GTDB taxonomy): Bacteria > Bacillota > Clostridia > Lachnospirales > Lachnospiraceae > XBB1006. The sequence continues at coordinate 18,214 of JAILJL010000089.1, read as the reverse complement.
CTCAAGCGTCACGCCTCTGGCTTTGCGGAACCTGGCTTCAAGCTCACTTGTAGATGACATTAAAACACCATTATCCATACGTCCTCACAGACTCCTTTCCATAATATAACAAATTAACACTATTCTTAATTTTAATAAAACAAATTTAAAAAGTCAACCTGACTAAAAGGGACTGCCATAACGGCAGTCCCATATTTTACAATTCTTCCATATAATGATCCTTATATCCGTAACCGAATACATCCGATGCACCGCTTACTATAAGGAACGCTTTCTCGTCTTCTTCTCTTACAATTGCTCTTATCTTGGCATATACATTAGGCTTGGCAACGATCATGACAACCTTCTTCTTCTCGCCCGTATATGCTCCTTCTCCATTAAGATAAGTTACTCCTATATCGACTTCTTTCATAACTCTGCCCGCAACTTCTTCTGCTTTATCGGTTACTATATAGAGAAGATTAGCCCCGTCATTCTTATATAAGAACATATCCAGCACGGAATTGGTGACTACGATAGCAGCAACTGCGTATAATCCAAGCTGAACATCCTTAAAAGCAACCATCGAAAGCAATACGACAGCAGTATCAAATATCATGAACATCTTACCGGTCTTAAGCTGCGGAACTTTCTGCCTTATAGCTTTGACTATTACATCTATGCCACCGGTGGTTGCACCCTGTTGCAGTATGAATGCAAGACCGATTCCAAGAAGGGCGCCTCCCGTAACACCGGATATTAAAAGATCCGTAGTAAGTAAGCCGGTTCTCGGAATGATATAACTTGTTATTCCGTTCATCAATAATGAAGAAAGCGTTGTAACATATAAGGTCGACACCATGAATCTCCAGCCGAATTTCACGAGCCCGAATATCATTATCGGTATATTGATAAGATATATAATTGTACCTGTCTTAAGACTTGTCCACGAACTTATGATAATACTAAGACCGGTGACTCCGCCCGGTGCCAGATTATAGGGGTCAAGAAACATTGCAACTCCCACCGAATATATAACACATCCTATCGTAAGTATAAGAAACTTACATATGATCTTACCGATCGAACTCTTCATACCGATGCTCCTCACTTTCCATTAATAAGGCACTGTGCCAAGTCAGCGCCTTATATCTATTCTATTACCGATGTCCTGTGCTCTATCTCCTGCATCTTGTAATCTACAGATGTAATGATGTCCGCACATTCCTTAAGCTCTTTCGCAATCTCCTCCGGATTCTCCACATTCTTCTTATATTTAACCTTGTGCTCAAGGCTTGCCCAGAAGTCCATCGCAATTGTACGAAACTGTATCTCCACCTTCATATTGCGCTTCTCGTTCGCAAGGAATATCGGAACCGCAATGATCAAGTGCAGGGATCTATAGCCGTTATCCTTAGGCTTCGCAATGTAATCCTTAATCTCAAGAATTACAATATCATCCTGCTCCGTTATAAGACGGGCCACCGCGTAGATATCTTCCGGGAATGAGCATATAACTCTTACTCCCGCAATATCCTTGATATGCTGCTCCATATTCTCTATGGTCATATCATATCCTTTGCGGCTTAACTTCTCATATATGGATGCAGGAGACTTGATTCTTGACTTGATCGACTCTATCGGATTACGCTGAGTTCTAAGCGAGAACTCCTCGTTCAATATCTTGATCTTCGTCTCAACCTCCATGACAGCACACTCATAACGCATCATCATGTCCTGAAATTCTTTGGCTGATTCGAACAATTCCTGCTGATTACTTACTTTACTTATAAGCTCTGCCAAGTTGTAATCGTTCGGCATAATTTCCTCCTTATGCTTAAACCTAGGGGTCAACCCCCAATATTACATATTAGCAAAAATAAATGTTCATTTCTTGTCTATTCGTAATGACCTGCCGGTTCTCCGTTAAGTACTCTTAATGCACCGAGTGCAAGTGAATCCATCTCTGCTTCGCCCGGCAATATTATAAATGGCGCGATCTTCTCGCAATAGCTCTTAATCTCATCACAGAACTCCTTGCTGTTCGCCATACCACCCGTAAGTACAATCGCATCTACATCCATATGAAGGACTGCTGCCATTGCTCCGATATCCTTGGCATGCTGATATGCAAGTGCCTTATATATAAGAAGGAACTCTTCATCATGCTGAACAAGAGCCTTATCACAGATCTCCACGAAGTCCTTGGTTCCAAGGTAAGAGAATACACCGGCTTCCGTTCCAAGCATCTTCTTAACTTCCGCCTTGTCCTTACCGGAGAAACAAAGGTTGATAAGTGCATTGGTCGGTAACGAACCGCCTCTGTCAAGTGAGAATGAACCCTCATCCTTAACATTATATACATCAATAACTCTTCCTTTTTCGTGTGCTGCAACGGATACACCTCCGCCCATATGCACTACGATCAGGTTAAGCTCTTCATATTTCTTTCCTAACTGCGCCGCTGCTCTTCTAGCCATACCCTTATGGTTAAGTGCATGGAAAAAGCTCTGACGCTCCATTCCCTTGAATCCGCTGATTCTTGCAATATCTGTCATCTCATCAACGCAGACGGGGTCGGTAATGTATGCCTTAACTCCTACCATATCCGCAAGAGTCTTGGCAATAATAGCACCAAGGTTAGCTGCATGCTCGCCATACGGCGGATTCTCTATATCTCTTATCATGGCGTCATTAACCTCATATGTACCTGAAGGGATATGCTTTAACAATCCGCCTCTTGCCGATACCGCATCAAATGCAGACATCTCGAAACCATTCTCCTTAAGAACTTTTAAAATAAGGTCCTTTCTGAATTCGAACTGATCCACAATTCTGTTAAAAGGCTTAAGTTCCTCTACACTATGGTCGATTCCCGTCTTGAATATCTGCTTCTCGTCTTCGTAAACTGCTATCTTAGTGCTTGTCGCACCCGGATTAATAACTAAAATCTTCATGTAATACTTCTCCTTAACTGAGCTTATGCCCGTACATTATATATCCACCGCTATCTATTATATAAGGTAGATTAAAGTTCGCAAGCCAAAAAGAAACGCTACGGGTAATCCGCAGCGTAACTTATTCTACTCAAGCAATATGGATAATGTAATAAGATATGTCGCCGTATAATAAAGCAGCAGATTTGCTGCATGCAGCGCATATTTTGCTCCTCTTGTTCTCGTATGGTAGAAATACAAGAATAAAAGCACGTAATCCGAGAACCACCACATCTGCGCTCCGATTCCCACCGCAAATGCATATCCCGTAGTCATATCAAACATCACATGTATCGCCTTGGTTACAAATAACGTAAGTAAAAAAGCATAGACAACCACAGGAACCTTAGCGCGTCCCGTATGGAGATTAAATCCCCGTATCAGAATAAGCAGCATAGGTATTATAAGTATCGGAACGATTATGTCAACCGCCGCTATCTCCGGATTCTTCTCATACACAAATAATATCAGCAGTATCTGGGCAAGTATGAAGAATCCTATTCCTATAAGCATATACCGTTTACGCTTCTTCTTATGATATAATCCCAGGGCCAGATCTCCGCACCAGCTTGCTACAAGCGCCGCGATAAGAATCGGCTTAATCTTGGAATAATCATTCGTCATAAGCGAAAATGTACATGCCATCACGATGAACATGGAGCTTGTCAGCATCTTGACTTTAACATAATATTTTCTGTCCTTGTCCTTTATCGTCACCGCAAGAAGCACTGCCAATAAAGCAACATAGACGACAGACATTATTATTGCGACTTCTTTCATTCTTACACTTCTCCCAGATCTTCCTTAAGCCGTCTTATGTACTCCTGCACAAATACCTGCTTCTCTTGGAAGATATCTCTTGCAAGGGGCGTTATCATCGGATTATAATCCGGATTAAAGAACTTCTCGGTTCTTATAAGAGCATCCTTAAAGCTTGTCGCCCCCATAACGCCTGCTGCCATATTATCCCACGCAATTCTCATTGCGCCTTCTTCATCCATTATATCCGCTTCCATAAGAAGGATAAGTTCTTCCTCGGTCCCTCTTTTAAGAAGCTCCTTATTACTGTGATTCCTAATAAGATATTCTATGAATTCACGCTTTTCCGGCAAGTAATCGTTCTCAACCGAATACTCATGAAAAATCTTCGCAGAATACTTCGCATGCGTATGATTCTCGCCTCTTGCATAACCGACATCATGGAATATAACGGCAACCTCCATCGCCGCAACATCCACATTGCCAACATCATCAAGCAAGCGTCTTAACCACATAAAAACTCTCCGCGTATGTGCATACCGCGACCTGAACGGATATTTCCCGCAGTTTCCACCGGAAAAACCGTCATTACCGCTCTCCTTAAGGAGCTTTTCTACATATGCCCACTCTTTCTCGTATCCGATATCCACGCTCTCGTCGTTAAACATCTTATTCCTCCACAAGTTTCATCGCTGCGCTGCATCCTAATCTGTCAACTCCAAGGGCAAGATATGCCTCCATATCTTCTCTCGTTCTGATACCACCTGCTGCCTTCATCTTGACATCAGGGCCGATATGAGATTTGAAAAGCTTAATATCCTCAATCGTCGCACCCGCAGTACCGAATCCCGTGGATGTCTTGATATAATCGGCTTTGGTGCGGGTTACTATCTCGCACATCTTGATCTTCTCTTCTTCCGTTAAGTAGCAGGTCTCAATAATGACCTTAAGCACCTTACCCTTTGTAGCCTCTCTTATGGCAAGAAGCTCTTTTTCAACCTCGTCGTATCTTCCGTTCTTCACATCACTTACATTAATTACGGTATCTATCTCCGATGCTCCGTCAGCTATTGCAGCACGGGCCTCTTCCACCTTGGCTGATGTTACCTGATATCCCAGAGGGAATCCTATAACGGTACAGATATTAACCTTGCCGTTAAATTCTTCATTGATTCTCTTAATATATGTCGGCGGTACGCATACCGACGCAGTAGCATACTTTAGATGCTCCTCACATAGTTTCTTAATCTGCTCCCATGTGGCAAATGCCTTAAGCTCCGTATGATCCACGTGGGAAAGTATTTCCTTTACTTCCATATCTATCTCCTTTCAACCTTATCAGCTGTTACTCTTGCATATATAAGCGGTTCTACCTTGCTGTCGGCATCACTTATCGTGACACTTTCAAGGAATCGCTTCTTCGCAGGCTCCGTAAGTTCCTCCTTCGAGGTATAGAACTCTGCAATCACATCGCCTTCATTAACCTTATCATGAGTCTTCTTAATAAGCTTAATACCTGCGCCGTAATCTATGATGCTGTCCTTGGTCTCACGGCCTGCGCCAAGCATCGTCGATGCGATACCTACGCCTTCCGCATCCATATGACTTATATATCCTGATTTCGGAGCTTTTACCTCGACTTTAATCGATGCGATTGTAAATTTCGACGGGTCAAGTATATAACTTCCGTCTCCGCCCTGGGCATCCGCCATCCTTGCAAGTACCGCCACGGCTTCGCCGCTATGAATCTTATCCTTTGCAAGCTTCCTGCACTCTTCAATCGTACCAAGCTCCGCCATATATAGCATATTGGCAGCAAGCTCTATACATACATCTGTTAAGTCTTCCGGTCCATGACCCTTCAAGGTCTCAACCGCTTCGATAACCTCCAATGCGTTACCGATATTATTACCGAGCGGAATATCCATATCGGTAATAAGGGCTGCCATCTTACGTCCGCATGATGTTCCGATATCAACCATCTCCTGCGCCAATTCAATCGAATCGTCAACTGTCTTCATAAAAGCGCCGCTTCCGGTCTTAACATCAAGCAATATGCAATCAGAACCTGCCGCAAGCTTCTTACTCATAATGGAGATTGCGATTAACGGAATCGAATCAACCGTACCCGTTACGTCACGAAGGGCATAGCACTTCTTGTCTGCAGGAGTAAGATTACCGGATTGTCCGATTACGCTTACACCTATATCGTTAACTATCTTAAAGAATTCATCTCTGTCGATTGCGGTCTTGAATCCCGGGATAGCTTCAAGCTTGTCGATTGTACCGCCTGTATGTCCCAATCCTCTGCCTGACATCTTGGCAACCTTGACGCCGCATGATGCAACAATAGGTGCAATGATCAATGTGGTCTTATCGCCGACACCGCCGGTCGAGTGCTTGTCAACCTTGATGCCCTTGATTGCGGAAAGATCCACCATGTCGCCCGAATGCGCAAAGGCCTCGGTAAAAAGATATGTCTCCTTCTTCGTCATTCCCTGAAAGCAAACCGCCATAAGGAACGCAGACATCTGGTAATCCGGGATCTCACCGCTTACGAAATTGGTTACGATGTAATCTATCTCTTCCTTGGTAAGTTCGCCTTTATGCTTTTTCTTAATAATTAAGTCAACCATTCTCATGGTATATCCACTTCCTATCTAAATATTTTCCTTAATTAAATTATCCGGTCCGAAGCTTAATGGTAAAAGCTCTTCCAATGTAAATTCTCTTATGTGGTCGGGTCTCGATGCAAGAACTACCTTGAATGTCTTCGGATCACAGAACTCTCGCATTACCTGACGACATATGCCGCATGGTGCCGCATATTCTTCGAGTTCCGGTGTCACGTCATCCTTCTGCCCTATAATGGCGATTGCAGCAAATTCATGCTCGCCTTCCGATACAGCCTTAAAAAAAGCTGTTCTTTCCGCGCAATTGGTTGCACCATAAGATGCATTCTCGATATTGCATCCTCTGTATACCTTACCGGCCTTAGTAAGTAATGCAGCTCCTACCTTAAATTCGGAATACGGAGCATATGACATCTTCCTTGCCTCATACGCCTCACGCACCAATTCTTCATTAGTCATCTTAATACCTCAAACTACTTCATAATCTCGGACTTAAAGCTTACTCCGTCCGTATTATTCTCTACATTAAATATATCAAGGATCGTTGCAGCTATATCCGCAAAAGTCGTCCTTGTACCCACATTAACGCCCGGTTTGATATCCTTACCGTACATAAGAAGCGGAATATACTCTCTTGTATGATCCGTTCCCGTAAATCCCGGATCGCATCCGTGATCTGCCGTGATCATAAGGATGTCTTCATCTCGCATCTTACCGATGAATTCGGTAATTTCCTTATCAAATGTGGTTGCGGCGCGTGCATATCCGTCAATATCACGCCTATGACCATAAACCATATCAAAATCAACAAGGTTCACGAAGCAAAGTCCGTTAAAATCCCACTGCTGCCTCTCAAGTGTCTTAACCATACCATCAGAATTATCGGAAATTCTTACCGTATCCTGAATTCCCGCGCCCGCAAAGATATCATATATCTTACCTACACCATATGTCTTATAACCTGCATTGATAAGCGCTTCAAGCATCGTATCCTTCGGCGGAGTAAGTGAATAATCATGTCTGCGGCTCGTTCTCTCGAACGCACCCGGCTTACCGATAAACGGTCTTGCGATTACTCGTCCTACACCTACATCGCCCTTAAGCATATCCCGGGCAATCTCGCAGTATCTATACAACTCCTCTATATGAACGATATCTTCATGCGCCGCAATCTGGAATACAGAGTCTGCAGATGTATACACAATCAAAGCTCCGGTCTTCATATGCTCCTCACCGTAATCCGCTATAACCTGCGTACCTGAATAAGGCTTATTGCAAAGAACTTTTCTGCCTGTCTTCTCCTCAAATTCTTTAATCGTTGCCTCCGGAAATCCGTCAGGAAAAGTAGGGAGCGGCTTAGGTGATGCGATTCCCGCAATCTCCCAGTGACCTATGGTTGTGTCCTTGCCCATTGACTTCTCACGAAGACGTGCAAAGCTTCCTATAGGAGAAGCTTCCTTCTGTCCGACTTCTACTCCGTCAATATTAAAGAATCCAAGCTTCTTAAGCATAGGAACATTGAATTCCTTTGATGTGGATACAGACTTTAAAGTATTGGCACCCACGTCACCGAAAAGGTCGGCGTCAGGCTCGTATCCTATACCGAAGCTATCCATTACTATTAAAAAAACTCTTCTATTCATGACTTTCCTCTTATAAATTAATTGCTGTCTCAAGCGCGAGTCTCATCATATCCTTAAATGCTATCTGTCTCTGATCTGCGGATATCTCCTTCTTGCTTACAAAGGAATCCGAGATTGTAAGAAGGCATGCTGCATTCTTATGAAGTACGTTAGCATTGTGGAAAAGCGCAAAGGATTCCATTTCAACGCAATCCGAACCTGTTCTTCTCCTGATATCCTCGAAGCTTTCGAGGGAATCTTCTACATAGAATACGTCTGCAGAATGAACTACCGCTTCCTTGCAGTTAATGTTAAGCTCTTTTGCCTTATCGAGAATTGCCTTATTAAGCTTCTCCGACGGTAAAAGGACATTGGAAGTCTCACCGCTTTGCATTCTGGCAAATGTTGAATCGCTGTATGCGCTTTTTGCAAGAACTACATCAAGTACGTCAAGATCAGCGGTATATGAACCGGATGAGCCGATTCTTATGATATTATCCACGTCATAGAACTTGTAAAGTTCATAGGAATAGATACCGATACTCGGCATTCCCATGCCGCTTGCCATAACGGATACCGGGACGCCCTTATACTTGCCCGTATATCCGAGCATATTTCTTACTTCATTTACAAGCTTTACATCATCCAAAAATGTATCAACGATAAACTTGGCTCTTAAAGGGTCTCCCGGCATAAGAACCGTCTTTGCAAAATCTCCTGCGTTTGCCTGATTGTGTGGTGTTGCCATAATTATATCTCCTTATCTTAATTAGTTATCATTATCTTAAATGGTAGAATACCATATTTTAAGTATATCCTTACGTATCTCTATCATCAAGTGCTTTACCCATAGTTTTTACGAGTTCTTTGACATTTATAGGCTTTGCCACATGCCCGTTCATGCCGGCATCGATAGCAGCCTTCTTGTCTTCTTCAAATGCATTGGCAGTCATCGCTATGATAGGTATCCCTGCACCTTTTTTCTTCATGGCTCTTATCTTCCTTGTCGCATCATATCCGTTCATGATAGGCATCTGAATGTCCATAAGAATAATATCGAACTCGCCTGCTGCCGCCTTCTTAATGGCCTCAACAGCTTCCGTTCCGTCTCCGACAGCCGTTACCTTCATTTCGAACTTTTTCAGGATATGCTCCATAATCTCGGTATTAAGGTGATTATCCTCCACAAGCAGAACCTTCTTGCCTCTGAAGAATTCAGGGCTTGTCTCATACTCTTTCTCCCGGTTATACTCCTCCGGAGATATATCTGATATCTTTGCATCAAGAGTAATCGCAACTCTGGTTCCTTTTCCTTCTTCGCTGTCAATACGTATACTTCCGCCCATCATATCCACGATTCTCTTAACGATTGCCATTCCAAGGCCCGTGCCCTGTACACCACTTATGGTGGAATTATTGGCCCGTTCAAACTGATTATATATACGTCCTAAGAATTCCTTACTCATACCGATTCCATTATCGACAACTTTAAGCACGAATCGCGAATACCCGTCGCGGTCAGATGGTTCTTCCGTAACCGTATACTTTACACGTCCGCTCTCATACGTATATTTAATCGCATTGGATATAACATTAATGACTATCTGCTTGACTCTTAGTATATCCGCCCAGACATACGGATGCCGTAGGTGCCTTACCTCATAAGTCAATGCTATATTCTTCCTCTTTGCATCCGCGGCAAGAAGCTTGCATATCTCATCCGTAGTAGCCTTAACATCGCAGACCGTTTCCTCAATCCGGAAGCGTCCCGCTTCGATTCTCGCCATATCAAGAACATCATCCACAAGTGTCTTAAGATATGAATTTGCATTTCGTACCTTGCCAAGATACTCAAGAACAAGCTCCTTATTATCAATACTTTGTTCCGCAAGATTGGTGAATCCTATAATTGCATTCATAGGTGTTCTTATATCATGGGACATATTGAATAAAAATCTTGATTTGGATTCATTTGCAGCTTCTGCAGCTTTTCGTGCGGCGTCAAGTCTATTGGCGACTTCACGTTCACGCATAACCGCATCTGTATTATCAATCTCACATATAACCGCAGCTGTACCCGGTTCGTTTGCTTTAATGAACCTAAGCGCTATACTTCTGCGCTTCTTGGTTTTCTCGCTGACATAGTCCACAACGACCATGTCCCGGCTCTTAAACTGTTCCATTATATATTCCGTTGCCAGCATAACCCTGCATCTTTGCTCACTGCTTTCAGGTATATATTCCCGGACGTATCTTCTTATGAATTCAGTATAGCTTCTACCCTTGCAGAATTCCTCCTTCTTTTTCTCATCTGTCGTATGCGCAGCGATATAATCGGTATTAAAATCCACATAATAAACAGACCTGAAGCTTCTGTATATATGCTCGGATACTATATGATCTTCATCATTTTGCTTTCTTCTTAGAATTTCACTATAAGAAAGCGCAGCAGACGTCTTAAGCACGATAGTTTCGTCCATACGCCGCTTCGGATTGTCGAGTCCCACATATCCGACAATTACGCCCTCCATTACAATCGGCACGGCAAGTACATTATTAACGCACTCCATGCAAAGAGACTTATAAAGTCCGGTTCTCTTATCCAGTTCCTTACTGATATCGTCTATTCTAAGCTCTCCTTCATTCTCAAATATAAGGAACCATGCAGCCAGATATTCAAACGGAATCTTGTCAACATTTCCCTTTGATGACTTAATTCCGCGCTTACACCATTCGTAGCGATATAAAGCCTCCGTTCTTTCTTTGTTGAATTCAAATACATATGCCCTGTCAGCCTTGTAATAATTACCGATAATGGCAAGCATCCGCTCTATAGCGCGCTCTACATCCTCAACTTGATACAAAGTTTCAATAAGTCCGTGAATTCCCTTTTCCTTAGCCTCATTTTCCTGAATCGCAAGAACTTCTTCCGTCACATCATACGCAACCGTCATTGCATATATATCACGCGTCCTCTCGTCTTCCGACAGATAAGCAACATAACGCCTGTATATCCAGTCTTTGCCATTAGGCCTCTCTCTTACGACAAGCCCAAGAATTCGATTGCCCTTATGAAATTGCTCGATAAGATACACCGCAGACATCTTCCTCTTAAATTCCTGTCTGTATTCTCTGTCAACCTGGTCTGCGGCCCAGATCTTGATACTCTTATCATAATCAACAAAAGACGCCCCTGTATATTTGACGAATTCTATAGGATAATTTTTATCAGATTCATGAATACTTCCTATAACCTTGTTCTTGGTGACATTAAGCTTCCAGTATGAATCTGCCTTGGCAAGAATCGCACGCTGATATGCTGCCTCATCACGAAGCAGCTCTGCATTCTTATCCTCCTGACTCTTGAGTCGCATTTCATTAGCTCTTCGCTCAAGAATCGTATTCGTGACATCAGTAAATACGGCAATCGCGTGGCTTTCGTCCAGGCCCGGCGATATCTGCAACATAATAAACTGCTCTTTGTCATCGATTCTCTGAGTATAAGTCATGCTTATATTGTCATTTACTTTAAGCTGCTTTTTAAGCAAACAAGGTCTTATCAAATCACGAAGCTGCTTCTTATCCTCATCTGCTACATAATTATCGATATAATCCGAGAATCCCGCATAGAATCCGGTTTTCCTATAAGTAATACCATTTATCTTGGAATTAATCCTGACAATTTCCTGCTCATCCGTATCTATATTATAATACTGCGCGGATATGAATCTCTTATTAAGAAGTCTGATAAAATCCTCATATATCTGTATCCGTTTGTCGGTAACATTATAATCAGGATACTCTCCTCCTATCCTTCTTCTCGATTCATCATCAATAACAACAATTCTCAGAATCTCTTCATTCGTTCTGAAATAATGACCGAATTTTCGGTCATTATCGAATACCTGTAATGCGAGGACCATAACATTTCTTATAAATGAATACGGGTCGTCCTTTACCAGAATTCCCTTCTCCATTGCGCTGCCAAGGAGATTAAGTGCACTATCCGTCGTAAAATAATCCCAAAGAATCTTATACACGCAATCCGGAATATCCTTGCCGCCAAGCACACTGAGACAGTAATCAAATTCTATCGCAGAATTCTCCGCATACTCCCTTATCTGATCAATTACGCAGTTAATGCGTTCAAATACATCTCCCTGCATCCTCTCGGCCTTGTCAAAAATATCCGTAATAACAAATAAAGAGGCACACAAAAGCTCTTCCTTCGAACCAAATCTGGCAGATACCAGTCCATACGACACGCCCGCGCGCGCCGCTATATCCGAAAGCTTTGCATTTGCATATCCTCTCATCGCAAATTCATATATCGCAGCCTCCATTATTTTATCGCTGCGTTCCGTTTTACTTAATCTAACCTTTCTCGCCAATGCTATTATCCTCTATTAATGAAACAATTAACGGGTTACGATATTGACTTTAAAATCATTATAGAAGATAGATTCCATGCTGGCAATGGAATTCACCATGTTTTCACATGCCGCGCAAAATAAAAAGACAACCGTCGCTGGTTGTCTTTTAGGAGAAGGTATTTTTACTATGGGGTTAGCAAAAATTATATAATGTATTGGGGGTTTACGTCTATTATAATACCATAAGACAGACTGTAAGTTTTCCCAAAATTCTATTATGCCTTCGATATGTTTTTGTCATATATGCACAAAAGATTTTCACCTTACTCAATTTGAAGATGAATAAAATTCACTATTCGAACACAGACTCAAATTCCTCGCGCGTAATACGTTCCTTCTCAAGAAGCATCTCGGAAACAGCATGTAACTCTTTCATATGATCGCTTATAATTTTCTTAGCCTTGGCATAACAATCATCGATAATAGACTTTACTTCTTCATCGATCTTAGTTGCCACATTCTCACCATAAGATCTTGCATGTGCCATCTCCCTGGCGATATACACTTCTTCCTCTTCATTATCAAGACTTATAAGACCGATCTTATCTGACATACCATACTTCATGATCATTGCCCTTGCAAGCTTGGTCGCCTGCTTAAGGTCCTGACTTGCTCCGGTCGTTATATCATCAAAGATTAACTCTTCCGCGATTCTTCCACCTAAATCCACCATAATATCCTGGAGCATCTTCTTCTTTGTTAGGAACATATTGTCATCCTGATCAAGCGGCATTGTATATCCTGCGGCTGAATTGCCTGTAGGAATAATTGACACTGTATGTACAGGGCCCACATCCGGAAGAAGGTGGAAGAGCATTGCGTGTCCCGCTTCATGGTACGCAGTAATCTTACGCTCTTTCTCCGATACCACACGGCTTCTCTTCTCTGTTCCTATGCCTACTTTAACAAAGCTCTTATTAATATCTTCCTGGATTATATACTTGCGCCCTTCTTTTGCTGCAGAAATTGCAGCTTCATTCATAAGGTTCTCAAGATCCGCACCTGCAAATCCTGCGGTAGTCTTGGCTACACGCTCAAGATCCACATCATCGCCAAGAGGCTTATTCTTAATATGTACATCAAGTATCTCGCGTCTTGCCTTGACATCAGGACGTCCCACATATACCTTCCTGTCAAATCTGCCCGGTCTCATAATCGCGGGATCCAGGATATCAACTCTGTTGGTTGCAGCCATAACAATAATGCCTTCATTATTGCCGAATCCATCCATTTCAACAAGAAGCTGATTCAATGTCTGCTCTCTTTCATCATGTCCGCCGCCAAGTCCCGAACCTCTGTGACGCGCAACGGCATCAATCTCGTCGATAAATATTATGCATGGCGCATTGGCCTTAGCTTCCGCGAAAAGATCTCTTACACGTGCGGCACCGATACCTACATATAATTCAACGAAATCAGAACCGGATATCGAGAAGAACGGTACTCCCGCTTCTCCCGCAACGGCCTTGGCAAGAAGTGTCTTACCCGTTCCCGGAGGGCCTACCAGTATAAGACCCTTAGGGATTCTCGCACCAAGTGTCGTATATTTTTGTGGATCCTTAAGGAAATCCACCACCTCATATAACTCGTCTTTCTCTTCTTTAAGTCCCGCAACAGATTCGAAATTAACATTGATCGCATTCTTCTCATGAAGCTTTGCTCTGTTTCTTCCGAAATCATTACGCGGTACGCCGCCTCCGCCTGCAGCCTGTCTGTTCATCATAATTATGAATAAAATGAACATCGCACCAAAGACAAGCAGCAGCGGTAATAGATCTTTGAGGAAACTCTCCGCCGGAACTTCCGTAAGAATATAATTACTGAAATTAAGGCTGTCAAGCAGTTCCGCTGTCTCATTAACATCGGACGTCGCCATAACTATGAGCTTGCTTTCGCCCTTTTCATTAACACGACTTATCTTAACGAATCCGGTCGGCACCTCTCTCTCCTGCTGAAGGGTTATGCTCACAACCCTGCCATCTTTGATATCCTCTATGAGCTGCTTCTTGTTGTAAGAGCTGTCAACAACAGACAGCCTGCCATAGAACAGCCAGATTCCGACAACTGCCAGAATCAAAAATATATATAAGAAAACTCCTCTTCTTGTACCTTTCAACTGTGCACCCTCCAATTATCAGTCAAGTTCCACTACGCCTATGTACGGAAGGTTCCTATACTTCTGGGCATAATCAAGGCCATATCCTATAACGAACTTATCCTCTATCTCGAATCCCGTATAATCCACGTTAACCTCGGTGACTCTTCTGTCAGGCTTATCAAGAAGCGTACAAAGCTTAAGACTGCTTGGCTTTCTATTCTTAAGATTCTCGAGAAGATAACTTAATGTTCTTCCCGAATCGATGATATCCTCCACAACAAGTACGTCCTTGCCTTCTATGGTATCATCAAGATCCTTGACTATCTTAACAACTCCGCTTGACACCGTTCCGTTACCGTAACTTGATACCGACATGAAATCCATGGTTACCGGCACCGTAATCTTCTTTGCAAGCTCACACATAAAGAATACGCCGCCCTTAAGGACACATATCATATGCACGGTCTTGCCTTCATAATCCTTACTGATCTTTGCTCCGAGTTCGGCAATTCTCGCATCAACCTCTTCTTCCGAAATCATTACCGATATCTTCTCGCTCATCTTCTTACCTCCGCTATATCTATCTCAAGAATTACTCTTGTATTATCCGTAATCTTAGCGTCTTCGCCCATCCGTAAGCCTATTACCCAATATACATGATTGCCGGTGGCAACACACATATAATCCTTACGCTTATCCATCGGGACCTTAAGATCCTTAAATAGATCCTTAAGCTTCTTCGTCCCGCCGGACTTAAGAACCGTCATTTCATCATCATCCGCAACGGGCCTTATATTGAATGTATCCTTTATTATATCATAATCAAACCATTTGGTATATTCTTTTTCGGGTATCTGCATACCTTCTTCCCGCATAAAAGTTCTGGTTCTGCAGTTTACTTCAGGCGCTATTCGTTCCCCGGTCTCACCGGATAACGGTCTTATACTTACGCCGTCGTATTCGCGCCTCGCGCGTAAGCTATACGGCAGATACATCACACGACCGACCTGCTTATCCATAAGTGTCTCGACACCGCTTATATGCACCGTTGTTATATCCTTCTCCGCATGAGCCGCTTTTACTATCGCCCTGTGAATCAGCGCCTTATATATATAAGGCTTAAGTAATGCCGCTCCATCGCAGATAAGATAACCATCTCCGTCTTCTCTTATATACGTCTTCTCATATCCGTCAACGACTTCGTCAAGCACATCATATGCCTCCGATACGATATCCGCGGTCTTTGCCATATGCTCAACCGCTCTGTCATTAACACTTACAAGCCTCGGAATAACCTCGTGTCTTATATAATTCCTGGTATAGTCATTATCCGCATTGGTTCTGTCTTCGCAGTACCTAATGCCTTCACTTTCAAGGAATTCAACAATCTCATCTTTTGTAACCGGCAATAACGGTCTTATAATATTGCCATTCTTATAAGTTATCGGCGCAAGTCCTTTTATTCCCGTCCCTCTTGACAGGAATAGAATCATTGTCTCCGCAAGATCGTTGGCATGATGTGCAGTCGCAAGAAGATCATAGCCATCCTTCTTCATAACCTTGTCAAACTCTTGATATCTTAAGATTCTGCCGGCTTCCTCCGTCGACAGATGCTTTTCATCTACATATGAATTGACATCGATCTTCGCATAATAATACGGTACACCAAGTCTTACGCATAGCTCCTTAGAATACTCTGCGTCATTCATCGCTTCTTCTCTTAATCCATGATTGATATGCATTGCCGATACGGCGAAATCAAGCTTTCCCTTAAGCTCATTAAGAATCACAAGAAGGCAGACGGAATCCGCGCCGCCCGACAAAGCCACAAGCACACGATCTCCGCTTCTTATAAGCTCATGCTCAATAATAATAGATTCCACTGCCTCTTTAATATTCATTATCCTATGAAAAAAGCGCCCGCATTTAGACGCTATTCTTCCTCCTTAAATATAATCTCGTTACCAAATACAAGTCCAAGCTTCTCACGCGCCATCTTCTCAATGAACTCGATGGTCTTCGTAAATTTCTCGTATTCAGTGAGATTCTCGCTTCGCTCCATCTCATCTTCAATTGCATCGCTATAATACTTTTCCTGTTTCTCCAGCGCGCGATTCTTGCTGTATAACTTCACCATATTAAAGCCAAGCACTATCAATAGGAGCAATAAAGTGATTGTAACAACATGCGATTGTCTTTTCTTACTCTTCTTCCGACTCATACGCTACCCTTCCCCCAATCACGGGATTTCACAAAATAATCTTACCCTTTTTTGCAATAAAATGCAACTCTACAGGTATCTGAATAATTCTTTTGCTTCATCCTTCTTTGACGTATCCTGTATATCAATCACTTCTGCCTTAACAGGATTCGTTCCGAACGAAATTTCAATAATATCGCCGACCTTAACCTCGCTTGAAGCTTTTGCCACCTTACCGTTAATGGTTACACGTCCCGCATTGCAGGCTTCAGCCGCCACGGTACGTCTTTTAATAAGCCTCGATACCTTAAGGTATTTATCCAATCTCATATACTTCCTCCGTATTAAAAAAGGGACGTACAGAAGCACGTCCCTAAAGTTCGTATACAATTAATTATTTGTTTACGATATCCTTTAATGCCTTACCAGGCTTAAACTTAGGAGCCTTTGAAGCCTTAATCTTCATTTCAGCGCCAGTCTGAGGATTTCTACCTGTTCTAGCTGCTCTCTTAGCAACTTCAAAAGTACCGAATCCAACTAACTGAACCTTCTGGCCCTTCTTAAGTTCCTTAGCTACTGTCTCAGTAAATGCCTTTAATGATGCTTCTGCTGCCTTCTTGGAGATGCCAGCCTTCTCAGCCATAACTGCTACTAACTCTGCTTTGTTCATTATTAAGTTCCTCCTTGTATTATTAATACTGGATATTTTATTTTGTTGAGATTTCTCTCACTCCTTATTTATACTTTCTTTTTATACGTTTGTCAATAAAAAATGGCTAATTTATCGTATTTTTTCTATGTTTTTTTGGTAAAATCCACCTCTTTTGGCAACTTTCAGACTATGAGAATATTAAAACCAAAATTAACAAGTCGTATAAAACCGCTAAAAATCGGTTTCTCCAAAATCCTCATCGTCGTCATCATCGTCGTTGCCGCTATCTCCACCATCATCGTCGTTATCGTCATCATCATCGTCGTTATCGTCATCATTATCGCCGTTATCATCACTATTATCATCATCATCATTATTATCCACAGTGATTTTCTCAAGATTGATATCGATATATGCGGTCTTTGAATTAACGAATAACAGTCGTGACCACTCTTCATATCCATCAAGCGTGCATACTATACGATACATTCCGTATTTAAGGGAAAGAGGCCGGGAATAGTCCACCGCCTTGCCGTTAATCGTAAGTACCGCATTCGGAACCGAGACAAGGAATGTTATCGTACAACGCTTAACCTCGTTATTCACGAATTTGGAGAGATTGACAAAAGTCGTCTTATTATCTTCAACCGTAACTTCCACAGCACCGCTTTGCTCATTATTGGCAACAAGCAAAGTATAGGTTCCGCAACGCACATTGATTCTGAGATTCGCCGTGATCTTACCCGTTGTAAGATTACCGAGCACATAATACCCGCCCTCGAAATCCTTGGTATTCGTGAATGCCAGCACACCATGCCCGGTTGTTATCTGAACGGAATAGA
>JAILJL010000068.1 GCA_024694785.1 Lachnospiraceae bacterium | reverse complement strand
TTAGACATAAAAATGCACCTCCAAATGCTAAACTATTTGTCTAACATTTGGAGTGCACTTCATTTTTCGATAATCTCTCTTTTATATAAGTCTTATTTAAAAAGCTTTTTCTTTTTCTTAGAGCCATCATCCGCTGTCTTGATATTCTCGGTTGCATGAAGCGAATCACCTGTTTCCTCATCAAACTTGCGTAATGCCTCTTTTGCAGCAGTACTCATCGAAGTAGGAACTGCAACATCAAATGTAACATAGAGATCTCCGCGAACCTCTTTGTTACGGATTGATGGTACACCCTTTCCTTTAATTCGCATGGTTGTGCCCGTCTGAGTACCCGACTTTATAGGAACGATGATGTCACCATCAATAGTCTTGACAAGCATTTCTCCTCCGAGCGCAGCTATCGCAATTGACATCTTCTCATGAGAATACAAAGTCATTCCGTCACGCTCGAACTTAGAGCTTTCCGACACTCTCACTTCTACAAGCAAGTCGCCTCTCTCGCCGCCATTGATTCCCGGTTCACCTTTTCCGGTAATTCGTATGGATTGGCCATTCTCAATACCTGCCGGAACGTCAACCTTAATTCGTTTCTTTGATGAAGTATAACCTGTACCACCACAATCAGGACATTTGTCCTTAATCATCTTTCCTGTTCCGCGACAATCAGGACAAGATGTTACATTCTGCATAGTTCCGAAGAACGACTGCTGAGTATATACGATTTTACCTTTACCACCGCACTTGGAACACGTAACAGGACTTGTTCCCGGCTTTGCTCCGGTTCCGTTACACTTAACACATTCATCCTTTAAGGTTATTTCAAGTTCTTTCTCAACGCCTGTCATGGCTTCTTCAAAAGTTATTCTTACAGCTGCACGTAAAGAAGCTCCGCGTCTTGGACCGTTACCGCCTCTGCCTCCATATCTGCCACCGCCGAAGAGATTACTGAATATATCTCCTCCGCCACTGAAAAGATCGCTGAATATATCAGAGAAATCCATTCCCGAGAAGTCAAATCCTCCGCCACCTGCGCCACCTTCAAACGCTGCATGCCCGAACTGATCATACTGTCTTCTCTTCTCCGCATCCGAAAGAACCGCATAAGCCTCTGAAGCTTCCTTGAACTTAGCCTCTGCTTCCTTATCTCCCGGGTGCATATCCGGATGGTACTTCTTCGCGAGACTTCTATATGCTTTTTTTAATTCCTCGTCAGTGGCCGTCTTCGGGACACCTAAGATCTCATAATAGTCTCTCTTTTGTTCTGGCATAATTAAACTTCCTTATAATCTGCATCTACTACATCAGGGCCGGCATCGTTTGTGCTTGCTCCACCCATGTCAGAGCCTGCGGCGCCACTCATGTCAGGACCTGCGCCCTGTGCACCTGCTCCTGCAGCTCCTGCCTGAGCCTGCTGATACATCTTCTCGAATACCTTCTGAGCCGAATTCATAAGCTTCTCCTTAGCTGCCTTCATCTCAGCTACCTGATCATCTGTCATATCTGCGGCATCAGGATGAGCTTCAAGCATAGCCTTTAATGCCTTGATATCTTCCTCTACAGGTGCCTTGTCGGAATCCGAAAGCTGGCTTCCAACTTCCTCTAAAGCTTTCTCTGTCTGGAATACAAATGAATCTGCATCATTTCTTGTATCGATAGCTTCTTTTCTCTTCTTATCCTGAGCTTCGAACTCTGCTGCTTCCTTAACAGCCTTCTCAATATCGGAATCCGACATGTTGGAACCTGCTGTAATTGTGATGTGCTGCTCCTTACCTGTTCCAAGATCCTTAGCGGATACGTTAACGATACCGTTTGCATCGATATCGAATGTAACCTCGATCTGCGGAACACCACGACGTGCAGGCGGGATTCCGTCGAGTCTGAACTGTCCGAGTGACTTATTATCACGGGC
Organism: Lachnospiraceae bacterium; assembly: GCA_024694785.1. Classification (GTDB taxonomy): domain Bacteria; phylum Bacillota; class Clostridia; order Lachnospirales; family Lachnospiraceae; genus XBB1006. Next base: position 1,074 of record JAILJL010000068.1, on the reverse strand, counting down.
AAACTGTCTCTCACCCTGTACTACGTTAATATCAACTGCTGTCTGGTTATCTGCAGCTGTTGAGAAGATCTGGCTCTTCTTTGTAGGAATTGTAGTATTTCTCTCGATAAGTCTTGTAGCTACACCACCCATTGTCTCAATTGAAAGTGAAAGCGGAGTAACATCAAGTAAAAGGATTTCACCTGCGCCGGCATCTCCTGCAAGCTTACCACCCTGGATAGCTGCACCGATTGCAACACACTCGTCAGGGTTAAGTGCCTTAGAAGGCTCCTTACCGGTAAGAGCTTTTACCTTATCCTGAACTGCAGGAATTCTTGTTGAACCGCCTACAAGTAATACCTGACCGAGGTCTGCTGCTGTGATTCCCGCATCGCGAAGTGCATTCTGTACAGGTACTGAAGTTCTCTCTACAAGGTCATGTGTAAGTTCATCGAACTTAGCTCTTGTAAGGTTCATATCAAAGTGCTTAGGGCCGTCCTGATTTGCTGTAATGAACGGTAAGTTAATATTTGTTGTTGTAGCTGATGAAAGCTCTTTCTTAGCCTTCTCTGCTGCTTCTTTAAGTCTCTGTAATGCCATCTTGTCTGTTGAAAGATCTATACCTTCTGCCTTCTTGAACTCATCAAGCATCCAGTCAACTACCTTCTGGTCAAAGTCATCGCCACCAAGGCGGTTATCACCTGATGTTGAAAGTACTTCGATAACACCATCACCGATTTCGATGATTGATACATCGAATGTACCACCACCGAGGTCATATACCATAATCTTCTGCTCATGCTCGTTATCAAGACCGTAAGCAAGTGAAGCTGCTGTAGGCTCGTTGATGATACGCTTAACATCAAGACCTGCAATCTTACCTGCATCCTTTGTTGCCTGACGCTGTGCATCGTTGAAGTAAGCCGGAACAGTGATAACTGCTTCCGTTACCTTCTCACCCAAGTATCCTTCTGCATCAGCCTTCATCTTCTGTAAGATCATAGCTGATATCTCCTGTGGAGAATACTTCTTTCCGTCGATATCTTTCTTGTAATCTGTACCCATCTCTCTCTTGATGGATGAAATTGTGTGGTC
>JAILJL010000015.1 GCA_024694785.1 Lachnospiraceae bacterium | reverse complement strand
GAATGAGAAGAAAATAATGGATATTCTTATTTCTAATAATTGCTTATATTTCACAGAGGATGATTTGTTGGGACTTACAACTTTTCATGCCAGACAAATCTCGAGTTCGGGGCAAGTGCGTGCAGAATTGAATCAATATCCCGGTAAAGTTGATGTATTTAGAATTGGCGATACGCAAAGCGATGAGCTTACAATACCTAAAGACTATAAGGAGAAAATTGGTGAAGTAAAGAAGTTTTGTACGAAGCCTGAATTGGAGATTCTGCTAATAATAGCAGAGGGGCTTTATAGCGAGTATGATAAAGTAAAGTCCACTGTAAAAGCTAAAACGTTTGCAAAAAATAACATCAAATTAGGAAAAATAAAATATAATAATAGCACCCAATTTTATGAAGAATATTTTGGAACGAACATCGAATGCCTTGCTAGAGTCATTAACGAGTATTACCATTTAAAGGCAAAAACTCATGAAAAAGACGAGTTGTGCCTTAAAGATCTTTTAAAGGGCTAAACCGGAATTTGATCATTGATTTAAGGGTGGTATTATGGAAAATTAAGGAGGTAACTTAATGAACAGAGTCTATGATTTTTTGAAAAGCGCTGAGGTGTATTATCTTGCTACGGTTGAAGGTGATCAGCCGCGTGTAAGACCGTTTGGCACAATTAATGTGTTTGATGGTAAGTTATATATCCAGACCGGTAAGGTTAAGCCTGTATCGAAGCAGTTACATGCGAATCCGAAAGCTGAGATTTGCGCTTTTAAAGATGGAGCGTGGGTAAGAGTTGCGGGTGAACTTATCGAGGACGACAGAAGAGAAGCTCGCGAGTCGATGCTTAATGCTTATCCGAATTTAAGAAATATGTATTCGGAAGATGACGGAAATACGGAAGTGTTCTATCTAAAGAATGCGACTGCGACATTTTCTTATTTCGGGAAAGAACCTGAAGTGGTTACATTTTAGGAATATTTTAAGCGTAGCGGGGTTGCCGCTACGCTTATTTATTGTCTTGGAATATATGCTTCAAACTTGCTTATCTGTTATCTACTTTCTCAGGATACAGGTCATGATTGGAAAGTCTGTTCCAGGCAACTTCTTCCCATTTGGTTCCAGGCTTACCGTAGTTACAATAAGGGTCAATGGAAAGTCCGCCACGCGGCAGGAACTTTCCTGTAACTTCTATATACTTAGGATCCATGAGCTTAATAAGATCCTTCATTATCACATTAACTACATCCTCATGGAAATCGCCATGATTACGGAATGTAAATAAGTATAACTTAAGGGACTTACTCTCTACCATCTTGATATTCGGCACATAGGAAATCGTTATCGTTGCGAAGTCCGGCTGACCCGTTATCGGGCAAAGCGATGTGAATTCCGGACAGTTGAACTTAACATAATAATCGTTCTCCGGATGCTTATTATCGAAGGTCTCAAGTAAACTTGGATCGTATTCGTATGTATAGGTCGTACCCTGACTTCCAAGGTGCGTAAGCTCTCCTCTTTCTCTCATTATCTGCCTCCTATCACGTTATACTTAACGTCATAATCGAATGTATCGACATTCTCTTTCTTCTTGATAATATCCACAACCACGTATGTTAACGGAGTGAATACAACTTCGTACGCAACCTTGAAAAGATACTGGAACAAGATCATCTTTAATACTACTGAAGTCTCCATGGTTCCAAGGAAGGATATCGTTATGAAGATTATCGAATCGAAACCTTCTCCGACTACAGTTGAAAGAATGGTTCTAAGCCAGAGGTTCTTACCATTGGTTGCTACCTTAAGCTTAGATAGAACCATTGAATTCGAGAACTCTCCAAAAAGGTATCCTGCGAATGAAGCAACAGCAACTCTCGGTGTCGTGCCCATAACGATTGCATATGCTTCCTGGTTCTCCCAGAATCCCGGGTGAGGAAGCTCTATCGTTATAAAGTATACCAATACTGCAAAGAAACTGCAGGCAAATCCCATCCAGATAATCATTCGCGCTTTCTTAAAGCCGTATACCTCGGTGAAGATGTCGCCGAATATATATGTTACCGGGAATAGAATTACCGCAGCAGGGAGTGTAACCGAGTCTGTCACCGCCCACATCTTGCCGGCAATCAAATTGGATAATAAAAGGCATGTCACGTAGATAATGCCGATGTACATGAATAATTTCGATACTTTCTTTTCTTCCACTTTATTTTTCTCCTTTTACCTGATGCCGTATGAATTAAAAAAGGCCTTGCGCCATAAAACGCAAAGCCGGAAATACAAAATCGTCAAAGCTTATCAACAAGCCTCGGATGTATTAAGCCCTGGTTTTATTTAACGACAGGATGGTGCAAACGAACTGTCGGCCTAACGGCATCGTCAAGTATAATACACTTTCTTGTGACTGTCAAGAAATAATATAAAAGAAAAAGTTCCGGTCCGATTCCCAATCGTACTTTGAGAGCCTACGCAGAATATGATATAATAACCTTGTATGAGATCTATAGAGGCACAGAAGTCAAATAGAAACAAGAGGTGTAGTTAATGAGTATTGAAGAAATTGTTAGTAATGCACGTACATATTACAGAACCGGGGCGACAAGATCTTATAGCTTCCGAATGACGCAGCTTAACTTACTTGAAGATGCAATTAAGAAGAACGAGAAGAAGCTTATGGATGCACTTCGTGCAGACCTTAATAAAAGCGCCTACGAATCATATATTACGGAAATTGGCATTGTACTTGAAGAGATTCGCTATCATAAGAAGCATCTTAAGTCTTGGATGAAGTCAAAGTGCATCTCCAACAGACTATCCCATTTTCCTGCAGTTGGCTACAGGGTCAATGAGCCATTTGGAGTTGTGTTGATAGTTTCTCCTTGGAATTATCCGATTAATCTTACCTTCGAAGCATTGGTCGGAGCCATCTCCGCAGGTAACTGTGCGGTTATCAAGCCATCGGCTTATTCGGAGAAGACAAGCCATGCAATTAAGGAAATTATAGAGGAGACCTTTGCACCTGAGTATATCTGCGTAGTCGAAGGCGGAAGAGCTGAGAATCAGGCGCTTTTTAACCAGAAATTTGATTATATATTCTTTACGGGAAGTGTAAATGTCGGCAAGACAGTTATGGAAGCAGCATCTAAGCACCTTACACCGGTGACCCTCGAGCTTGGCGGCAAATCTCCGGTTATTGTGGATAAAACCGCTGATATCCGCGTCGCTGCGAAACGCCTCGTATTCGGCAAGACCTTGAACGCGGGCCAGACCTGTATTGCACCGGATTATTTGTTGATCCACGAGTCGGTACGTGATGAATTCATAGAAGAATTCAAGAAAGCGGTGGATAAAGCTTTCCCTTCCGGTAATTTCGAAGAGATGCCTACAATCATTAATGAGAAGCACTTTAACAGACTCTCAAACCTTCTTACTCAGGGTAAGATTGCAGTTGGAGGTAATACCGACAGTACACATCGCTTCATCGAGCCTTCGGTCTTAACTGATGTTAATCCGAACGACGAGATTATGACGGATGAGATTTTCGGACCGATTTTACCTGTTATAACATATAAGAGCTTACACGAATGCATAGAGTTTATTACCAATCGCCCGCGTCCGCTGGCATTTTACGTATTTACCCGCGATAAGCGCGTAGTACATAAGCTCTTTAATTCCTGCTCCTTCGGCGGCGGCTGTGTGAACGATGTTATCATGCACATCACTTCACCAACTTTGCCATTCGGTGGTGTGGGTAATTCAGGTATGGGCAGCTATCACGGTAAGAAATCATTTGATACCTTTACTCATGCAAGAAGCGTGCTTGTTAATAACTTCTCTCTCGAGGCGCCGCTTCGTTATCATCCTTATACGGATAAGAAAATGAAAATAATGAAACGCTATTTTGGTAATGAATCGTAGCGATATAAAAGCCGGCAGAATAACCTGCCGGCTTGAACTTTTATATGGATATTATTCTCCTAATTCACGATCCTTCGCCATGAAGAAAAGCGCGATTGTGTCAGGTCCTACATGAGTTCCGGTACACAGATCATAGGAAGTATTGATGAAGCGGCGGACTTTCACACGCTTCTCAATCGCCTGCATTACCTGAAGCGACTCCTCGTAGCAGTCTGCATGTGCGATACCGATAATCTGCTTCTCGGGCTCGAAAATGTTATTGCATACAAGGTCGACGAGCTCATTTAATACTGCTTTGCGGCCACGGATCTTCCTGAATTCAACGATGAAGCCGTCCTTGTTGCCGCGAAGAATAGGTTTGATACTTAAGATATTACCGATGGCGGCCTTAACTCCGCTGATTCTGCCTGTGTGCACGAGATGCTTAAGATTACCTACCGTGAATACGCCATTCATGTGTGGCGGATATGTGCTGAGTTCGTTATATACATCCTCTATATCTCGCCCTGCCGCGCGCATCTCACTTGCATAGATTGCAAGTATACCCTGCGCGAGCGAAGCATTAAGTGAATCGATTAAATATACTTTGTTATGAAGACTGCTATCTTCCGACAATGCGTCTGCGGCAACTCGGGCAGAGTTATAAGTGCCGCTTATGTTGCTGCTTAATGAGAAGTAGAGTACGTCTTCGCCTCTCTCCAAGATACCTCTGAAATAATCTTCAAATTCACCGCTTGAGATAAGCCCTGTCTTAGGCTCAAGCCCGTTTCTCATCTGCTCATAGTATTCATGGCCCTTCGCGCGCTCTTCCTCTTCGGTAAGATTTGGATCAAAGCAGGTAAGCGGCTTATCATCTATTGTATTTACGAACGACAACACGTGAATATCATATTCCTTCACAACGGTTGCCGGTATATTGGCTGCTGAATCAACAACTATCTGAAACATAATTAACCTCCCGGGACGCTATTTCCAATCCCAGCAATTATTATATGTAGTTTTCAATACTATGTCAAGCGTATTCTCTTATTAAACTGCCGAAATACGCGCTTTTTTACACTTGACAAATAAGATGTCCGAGCGTATATTTATATTTGTTAACACGAGTAAGCAAATATTAATCGAGGTGTTCAATATGACAAACAGAGAACGAGAAATATACGACATAATAGCAGCCGACCCGATGATATCTCAGGAAGAGCTTGCTGAGAAGCTTGGTATTACCCGCTCCGCAGCAGCCGTACATATCTCAAATATGATGAAGAAAGGATATATTATCGGCAAAGGCTATATAATGCACGATCCGTCATACATAACGGTATTCGGTGCAGTTAATATGGATATCGGCGGTACGCCGGATAAGAAGCTTGTTAAAGAAGACTCCAATCCGGGTCGCGTCCGCACTTCCCTTGGCGGCGTAGGTCGTAACATCGCCCATAACTTAAGCCTGTTAAATAACAGCGTGAAGCTTGTTACCGCATTTGGCGATGATGACTATGCGAAGCAGATAATCAATAGCTGTAACAGTCTTAAGATCGACATTCATGATAGTCTCATCTCACATGATGATGTTACATCAACCTATCTGTACATAACGCGCGAAGACGGAGATATGGAGCTTGCAATCAATGACATGAGCATATATAAGAAAATGACGCCTGAATTCATCGAGACCAAGACAAATCTCATGGAGAACAGTACTCTTGTTGCTGTTGATGCTAATCTTCCGGAAGAGACGATAGAGGCAATAGTAAGGCATACAACCGCTCCGATATTTGCAGAGCCGGTATCTGCGGCCAAGGCATCCAAATTTAAGAAAGTGCTTAAATATATCCATACAATTACACCAAATATTATCGAGGCAGAAGCTTTGACCGGAATGACAATAGATATAGATGACAGTAAGACCGTGGCTGCCGCAGCGGATAAGCTGCTTGATGCAGGCGTTAAGCAGGTAATAATCACCATGGGTAATAGAGGAGTATATTATAAAAGCGCTGAAGAAGAAGGATTGCTTCAGCCTGTTAAAGCTAAGCTTGTGAACACTACGGGAGCGGGAGACGCTTTATTTGCAGGAATTGCAACGGGATATTGCAAGGGACTGACACTGACGGATTCCGTTAAGCTTGGAATGGCAGCAGCTGCTGTAACAATAGAGACAACGGAGACGAACAATAAAGAATTGAGTTATGAAGTTGCAATAAATAGAGCAAAGATCAAAGGAGTAAAGTAGTATGAAGATTGAGAAATATCTGGATATAGCGCCTGAAGTGGCTGAAGCCGTCAAGGCCGGAAAGCCTGTAGTTGCGCTTGAATCAACAATAATTTCACACGGAATGCCGTATCCGCAGAATGTGGAGACCGCACTTAATGTAGAGAAGGTTATTCGCGATAATGGAGCGATTCCTGCGACTATCGCAATAATCGGCGGAAGATTAAAAGCAGGCTTAAGTCGTGATGAGATTGAATATCTCGGTAAGACGGGTTCGGGTGTAACCAAGGTATCACGTCGCGATCTTCCGGTAATAGTCGCAAAGGGAATGGACGGAGCTACAACTGTTGCTACAACCATGATTATTGCGGCGATGGCAGGAATTAAAATCTTCGCAACGGGCGGAATCGGCGGAGTTCATAGAGGAGCACAGCAGACCTTCGATATCTCTGCAGACCTTGAAGAGCTTGCAATGACTAATGTAACAGTAGTATGCGCGGGAGCTAAGGCGATTCTTGACTTACCGCTTACTCTTGAATACCTGGAGACCAAAGGAGTACCGGTAATCGGATACGGCACGAAGGAGCTTCCTGCTTTCTATACAAGAACAAGCGGACTTTCGGTAGATTATGAGATAGATACACCTGCAGAACTTGCGAAGACTATATTCGTAAAGCATGAGCTTGGAATGAACGGTGGAATCTTAGTCACCAACCCGATTCCGGAGAAGTATTCAATGGATCCGAAGGTAATCAATAAAGCAATTGACGAAGCGATAGCAGAGGCAAATGCCAAGGGAATTAAGGGTAAGGAGACAACACCTTTCCTACTTGCCAAGGTAAAAGAGATTACAGGCGGAGACAGTCTCGATTCCAATATACAGCTTGTCTATAATAATGCTGCACTCGCAGCCAGGACAGCAGTAGAACTTTCAAAAATGAAGTAATAAAGATAAATATTTAATGAAAAACATTAAAAAGTAGTTGACAAAGATAAAATGCCGTGCTAATATAAGCTCAAGTTCGAAAACTTACAGAAGGAGAATGACAGTTATGGATAAGAGTATTAAGTTAGCGCAGGTAAGAAAGAGTTGTAACATATTGGAGATAGTGTTTAAGATAATCAAGATCATATGCATTGCAGCTGCGGGCATTTGCCTCGTTGCATCTATTGTATTTGCGATTTTTGGTAACAGGATCGTAAGCTTTAGAAATGGCAATCCGGAAGAGCGTTTATCCAATATTAATTTCAATGTTGACTTTTTTGATAATGAGATTCTCTCGCTTGAGAATGGCAGACTTTCCGGCCCTTTAGGCCCGATTGTAAAGCGTGCGATAGAAGAGGCGATTGCAGATGAAAGCGGTATTAATTCGCGGATTCACCTGGATGGAGTATTTGAAGGTGAGTATGGTCCTGAGGCAGTAGGCGTTCTTAATGCTTACGTAAGATGGGGAACTTTTGCGGGACTTATCTTTGCGGCAGGTATGTGCTGCGTAGTAGCGGTTATCTTCTGGCTTGTAGAGGGAATCTTTAAGAAGATTAAGGAAAGTGATAGCCCGTTCACTGAGGAGATCTTGAAGAAATTAAGAATAGTATTTATCGTAATCTCTATACTTGCACTTTTAACTAATGGTATTTGGTCAGGTGCAATCGTTGGCCTGCTTTGCTGGGCAGTATACTGCATTATTGATTACGGATATGCGCTTCAGAGCGAAGTTGACGAGACATTATAAGGAGGCAGCCTATGAGCAAGATAATATTACGTCTTGATCGCGTAATGGCCGACCGTAAGATGTCACTTAATGAACTTTCTGAGAGGGTGGGCGTCTCAAACGTCAATTTGTCGAAGATTAAGACCGGTAAGATAAGCGCGATACGGTTCTCCACGTTGGAAGCCATATGTGAAGCGCTTAAATGCCAGCCCGGGGACATACTTGAATATGATCCGATCAAAGAATCGGATACGGCGGTGGTAGTTGAGGATGAGAATTAAATAGATAAAGCAATCGCCCTTAGGGATTCCTAAGGGCGATTAATTATATTATTTTGCGATAAAAAGCACACCGAGAGTGCCCGGTCCGCAATGTGAAGAAATAACTCCGCCTGCGCGTGTTATATGAATCTCTTTGAAGCACTTCAATGATTGAAGGTATTCTTTTACCTTGCTTACAACTTCGTCACTTGCACCCGAGTGAGTTATAAAAACTCTCTCCGGTCTTGCGTCGAGAAGGCTTAATTCCATGTCGTGCACATAATCAAGTGTAACAGTATCAATTCGACCGCGGTACTTCTTGTCTGCAAGCATTGCACCATCGCGAACGACAATTTCGGGATGAAGCTTAAGCATACTGCCTGCCAGAGCTGCAACCGAACTGCAGCGACCGCCTCTGTGAAGATATACCAAAGTATCAACTACGAAGCTTGCGCGAACCATCGGGCGAAGCTTGTTAATCGCATCAACTATATCTTCGCGCTTTTCTCCGGCCTTAACCATATCATAAGCCGCAAGAACTAAAAGTCCGATACCTGTCGATAAGTTCTCGGAATCGATAACCGAAATCTTATCTGCCGCATTAAGATTCTCTGCGGCTATATTAAATACATTGTAAGTCGTGGACATCTTCGATGATATGGTAAATGCAATAATCTCATCACCTGAATCAATTACAGGCTTAAATGCATTCTCCGCATCTTCCATCGAAACCGCCGACGTCTTAGGGGTTGTATTATGCTCGTCAGCCCACTTATATATCTCATCAGGCGTGATTTCAAGTCCGTCTTTATATTCCCTATCGTCAAGACAGATATGAAGCGGAATTATTGTTACGTTATATCGCTCAATAAGCTCAGGCGACAGGTCTGCCGTACTATCGGCAAATATTCTGATCATGTTTTTTTCCTCGTTGATTTAAGAAAAACGCTTCTACTGAATGTTACCCGGAATAGGATTGCCGTTAAGGCCGCTTTCTGTAATGCCAATCATATGCTCGCCACCGTTGGCATCAACATATGAGAATCCGCAAGTTGCCATGAACTCAGCATAGGTCTGCTGAATAACAAGCGGCATTTCCGGTGTGATTGAGTCGAACTGCCCAACCAATGTCTTATTATAGATCGGCTGGTTATTCTCTGTGTCAAAATCAGTGAACTCAAGCGCATAAATTTTTACATCGGTTATAGTTTCATCAACCGTAACAAGAATCTTTACGCTGTAATCGTCATCGTGAACAACAACCTCTGCATAATTTGCATATGGTGCAAGTGCCTCTTCTGTTGCGTAAGTAAGATGGAATACGAAAGGATAGTGAGCATCGCTATCGTCTTCGTCATCGCCTTCGCCGTTATCATCGGCATCGCCGTCGTTGTCATCATCCTTATCTTCGTTATTATCAGTAGGAGTATTGTTATTCTCCTCGTTGTTGGTTGCGTTATTTGTTGTGCCGTTTGCTTCGCCGCATCCGGCCATAAGAGCTAATATCAAAGCAAGGCATAAGATAATGCTAAATACTTTTCTTTTCATTTTGTGTACCTCCCTCTATTGTACCTGTCTATTATTGCAGAAAAGCGCCGTTTTTTCAAGTCTTAAAACCATTAAAAGTACCATCTGAAATCCTGAAATTATACTTTTTAAAACTGTAATAAAAATACACATGAAAGGTATATTATATGGTTTTCTTAATAGCTTTCAAAAAGTATGATATAATGATTATATCGGAGGGGACATATATGGCCAAGTTGTATTTTAAGTACGGTGCAATGGGCTCGAGTAAGTCGGCTCAGGCACTTATCACGAAGTTTAATTATGAGGAATTGGGAATGACGGTATGGCTTATTAAGCCAAGTACCGATACCAGGGACGGTGCGAATCTTATCAAGAGCCGAATCGGTCTTGTTGAAGAGGCGGATGTAATCGCGCCGGAAGTTAATATTATAGATGAATATAAGAAGAAGGGACACTTCGACGTAATAATCGCCGACGAATCGCAGTTTCTTACTTCTGCGCAGATAGACGAACTTAGAACCCTTGTGGACACTGAGGATATTCCGGTGCTTTGCTTTGGCCTTCGTACCGATTTTCTTACGCATTTCTTTCCGGGTTCTAAGCGTCTTATGGAGATTGCAGATTCCATAACCGAGATCAAGACAGTGTGTGCATGCGGCTCCAAGGCGACTGTTAATGCGAGAATCGATGCGAACGGTCGCATAATTACCAAGGGTGACCAGGTTATGCTCGGCGGTAATGACAGCTACATTGCGATGTGTCATCGCTGCTGGAAATTAAAACAGATGGAATAATATGACAAAAGCTCTGACTGTAAGGTTAGAGCTTTAACTTTGTATTGACTGCATAGAAGAATGCATATTGCTGCATGATTCCCGCCACGTCGCCATATTTATTAAATGGATTGGCACCACCATAATAATTATCCATAATTTTCCCAATCCAGGTGTCAACAGGCGCAAGTACCGTTCGCCCGTATGCGAATAATCCGATACAGTTGGCTACTTTGTCGCCGATTCCGCATACGGTTTTAAGTTCTTCGATTAGTTCTGTATCGCTTAATCCGGCGATTTTTTCAAGATCAAGTGTGCCATCGGTAACCCGCGCTACGGCATCCAGTATATAAGGCGCGCGATAACCGGTTTTTAGTTCTCTTAGCTCAGCCTCCGTTGCTCGCGACAATTCAATCGGTGTCGGGAAGCTGTATATGGTTTCGAATTCTGTTTTTATCGGATGTCCGTATTTTCTCGCGATGCCTTCCACACATGCTTTAATGGAAGGGATACTCTTCCGTTGCGAGATAATGAATGTGATCATGGTTTCAAAAGGGTCCTGACGTAGGATTCTGATACCTTGCCCGAAAGCGGCAGCCTTGGATAAGAAATCGTCCCCCGCGGTAAGCGCTTTTATACTGCTGTAATTGCGCCCAATATCAAAGTATTCATTACTAAAAGTCCCGCCTGTTGTTTCATAAGCGGGACCTCCTATATTCTTTATGTATATTACATTATCCTTATGGATGAATCTGTAGAATCCGTTTACTTCGGCAATTCTGAATGCCTGCCCGGAATCTGCGATCTTCTTAAGGTCGAAATCATCCTTAATCTCAATAATCATAGAATTAAGACACTCTTCTTTCTCTCGAATGATACTGATGTACTTTATCGTATGCATTGACGAACAGGTTCGCAAGAACCGGATCGAAATCTAT
>JAILJL010000040.1 GCA_024694785.1 Lachnospiraceae bacterium | reverse complement strand
CTTATCTTCAATGCAACGATCCTTATCATTGCAGGCGCTTTGTTTGGCTGGGATGCAGCTCTTTATTCAATCATCTTCCAGTTCATATCTACTCAGGTAGTTAATACAATGCATAAGAAATTCAAGAAAATGACAATGCTTGTTATTACCAATAAGCCACAGGAAGTATATACTTCAATCAATAAAAGGACTCATCATAGCGCCACCCGATTCGAAGGTACGGGATGCTACCAGGGCGAAGATAAATCCCTCGTCTACTCGGTTGTAACAAGTAATGAAGTTCGTAAGATGGTTGATGAGATTCACGAGACAGATCCGGATGCATTCGTAAATGTCTTAAAGACCGAGTACATAGAAGGTAACTTCTTCAGTTCAAAGGATTATTAAAACTTAAGTTGCAAGCTTTTATAACCGCGTAAAAAGGCCCATCCAAAAGGATGGGCCTTAAATACATCTTAACAGTGATTATAAAGAAAACATCTTCTCAATATCAGTAAGCTTCTTAACATTCTGCTCACAGTCAAATGTAAGATCATTATTCTTAGATGTCTTAACAACAACGTCCGTTGTCTTCTCTGCAATATCATTAACACCTGTTGCAGCTTCCGAAACCGTATCAACGATGCCGTTAACAGAAATCGAAATGGCCTCAATCGCATCGTTAAGCGAACGAACCTCACCTTCAATTGTCTGCATGCTGTTCTGGAATGTATCAGCATCATTATTGTACTGAATACTTACATCGGTAAACTGCTCATAGTCCTTAATAACAATATTCTCAAGGAAATCTACAGTCTCACCTAAGCTTCGTGTCATCTTGGCAACCGCCTCGTTAACTTCGGATACAATCTCGTTAATATTGGCAACTGTCGATGAAGTCTGATCTGCAAGGTTGCCAATCTCTGTAGCTACTACCGCAAATCCACGACCTGCATCTCCGGCACGTGCTGCCTCGATTGAAGCATTAAGCGCAAGAAGGCTTGTCTGTGATGAAATAGCCATGATTGCTTCCGTAAGTTCATTAATCTTGTTAACAGACTTGGAATCTTCAATTGCTTCATCCGTCTTAACCTTAACGTCCTTATACATCGTCTTGGTACGTACTGTTGCTTCTTCCGTTGACTTCTTAAGACCTTCTGCACGCTCCATAATCTCACGTGCGAGTCCTTCACCCTTAACAGAAAGATCCTTAATCTCGGATGCTGCCGACTTCATGCTGTCAACGCTGTTTCCGATTGACTCTGCCGTTGCAGTTGTCTCCTGCATACTTGCCGCAAGCTGCTCTGTAGTCGCGGAGTTATCAGTACAAATTGAGTTAACCTCGCGTCCTGCACCTGCAAGCTCTCCAACATTTGAATTAATCTGATGGCTGACACTCGAAATGTCTCCCAGAATTCCTCTAAGAGCTTTTCTCATATCAACAACCGCTCTCATGATTACACCGCACTCATCCTTGCGCTTCGTAAATTTATCAATATCCTCAACATCGGTAAAGTCGAAGTCGGATGTCTTCTCAACTACCATAGTAACCTTCTTAATTGGTGCAGTAATAATCATACCTAAAATATAGGAAATAATAATCGCAATAATTATAATACCGACAGTAGCAAAGACCAGACTATTGATAGTTGCATTGATATCTTTAAGTATCTCTTCTTCATCTGCGGTAATTACAAGAATTGCATTAACATTAGGAACTATATAATATCCGGCATACTTTGTTTCACCCTTATATTCATATTCAACGCAATCAGGATCCGGAATTTTTCCCGCCTGTATGTCACTGACAAGGCCTTTTACAACCGAATTCTCGACCGGCTGACCGATCTTATCCGAATTTGGATGATATAACATTGTTCCGTCTGCACCTACAAGATATCCATAGGATGTATCAAGTCCTTCAATACTACAATCCTTAAGGCATGTCTCAAGGACATAGTCAAGCTCATACATTCCCGACTGCACGAGCATTAAACCTGTCGAAACATACTGTCCGTATGCTTTCGCAATAGTTTCCATATCATTCTTTGTATTCTGAACAATTGTCTTCTTACTGATAATTGCTGAAGATGCAGTAATTACCGCAGAAGTAAATGCAGTAAGCAGAACCGCCAAAAGAATAATCTTAAAACCAATTCTGTGAACAAACTTAACTTTCTTTGTCGCCATATTCTCGTTGCTCATGTTTTCTCTCCTTTTTACATACAAAAAGATACTTTTATTATTACACTTTATTCAAATTTATACAAGAGATTTCACTTATTTAACCGATAAATTCTTAACTATTCCGGCGTAACATCTTTCTTCAGACCTATATGCATTTTCCCTCATCCCTCAGCAAAAAAAGAGGAGCAACCGCTCCTCTTTCCTTCATTATTCGTCCGTATATCTATCAGTTTGCTTTCTTGGCCTCACGCTTTCTCATAATATTAGATACAATAATTGCACAAGAAGCATCACCTGTGATATTAAGTGTTGTTCTACCCATATCAAAGATTCTGTCAACACCGGCAACAAGGGCAATACCTTCGATTGGAAGTCCTACAGATGTGAGAACCATTGTAAGCATTACGATACCTGCTCCCGGAACACCGGCTGTACCAACGGATGCAAGTGTTGCCGTAAGAACGATGGTTATCATCTGCGGAAGTGTAAGATTAATACCGAAGCAGGATGCTATAAAGATTGCGCATACGCCCTGGTAAATCGCGGTTCCGTCCATATTAATCGTAGCACCAAGAGGTAATACAAAACTTGTAACTTCGTTAGATGCGCCAAGCTTCTCCGAGCATTCCATATTAAGCGGCAATGTACCTACGGAAGATGCACTGGAGAATGCGAATACGATTGCCGGAAGCATACCCTTGAAGAACTTAAGCGGGCTCATACCGCCCATTGTAAGAACCGCAATCGAGTATACGATAATTGCATGTAACAAATAACAAATATATGCACAAAGGATAACCTTTGCCAATGAACCTATAACGTCAGGACCATTCTCCGCAATAACCGGAGTAAGGAGACAGAACACACCGATAGGTGAAAGCTTCAAAATCATTTCCATACACTTCATGAAGATATCATTTAATGTATTGATTCCGTCAACCGCACCCTTTGCCTTCTCACCTATAAGGATGATGGCAAAGCCAATAATGATAGCCATAACGATAATCTGAAGCATATTGGCATTAACGATTGGTGAAAGGAAATTTGCCGGGAATACATTAACCAATACATCCATAGGCTTCGTTGCCGCAGGTGCTTCATAGACAAGATCTGATGTTGCAAGTGCAGGGAACGCACCCTTGAAAATGTTAGCAACAACCAAACCGATAATAATTGCGATAGCTGTCGTACAGAAATAATATACAACGGTTACGCCACCGATCATTCCGACTTTCTTAATATCCTTCATGGATACGATACCGGACATAATCGAGAAAAGTACAATCGGACATACGATAAACTTAATCAAATTAAGGAATATCGTACCGAACGGTTTAATGTACTCCTTTGCAAAATCAGCATGACTCTGCAATAAAAGGCCGGCAATAATGCCGAGAATGAGGGCGATAAAAATCTGCGCCGCAAGTGATAGTTTCTTCTTTTCCTTCATCATAAACCTCCTAACCTAATAAAAACAATCGTACCACGTTGATACAACGTATTTTATTATACAATAGTATTTTAACACATGTACAAATATAAATACAACAAAAAACGGGGCTCACAAAGCCCCGCTTTCACAATAACTATTCAATTATTGTTATTCTTCCCTGTCCGACCGGATCCGCATATTCATCACCAATCGTTCCGTTAAGATTCTCAACTATAAAGTCGATCAAAAGCTGATTATCAAGCTTTACGGAATCCTGTAAAATCTCGGCGCCATCAAATGCCGTAAATCCATCACCATGCTGTAACAATGTATAATTGATACCCGCAAGCGTATACTTCTTATTAGGATCAAGCGGCTGTCCGCCAATCATAACAGTCTTAACACGTCTCTCGCCGGAGAATCCTGCGCACATGCCGTTCTCGTCCGTTATACAACAATCCGGAACATTTACATGAATCTCATAGGTCATTCCGGATACCTGTAAGAATCCGCCGTTTTCTTCCGGAACACGGCGAGCTCCCCACTCGAGTGCATCAAGAATCTGCTGACCTGTTACTTCAAGCACGCAAAGCTGATTATTAAATGGAAATACACTTATAATATTACCGTATGTAATGTCTCCTTTTTCGATGTTGGTTCTGATTCCGCCACCATTCATAATTGCAATATCAGCACCCGATGAAATTCTTAAAGCGTCTGCACAGAAGTCACCGAGGTTGGTCTCTGCACGGCGAATCATTCTTATAGGATTGCCGCTGTTATCGGTAGCTTCCGGATCATTAATTGTAAGAAGTACCGATGCCTTAGCTACTACTTCATTAAGCTTATCAGCAAGTTTATTAAGAAGCTCTCTAACCTTCTTACCTACTCCATTATCAAATCCAAAGAGGCTTGCAGCGCTTTGTTTATTGGTCCAGCTCCAGATATTGGTATCGGTTATTCCTTCGTCCTTTGAAATAACGCTGTATCCTATACAATTGAGCTTTGTTCCACATGCAGAACGAACTACATCTTCACCATTCTTATTCTGCATAACAACCTGCTCCGTATCATGGCTGTGTCCATCAAGGAATACGTCAATTCCTGTTGTATTGGCAATTATATCCGCATATGTCCATGGTTTGCATGACTCCTCAAGTCCCATATGTCCCATTACATATACATAATCCGCGCCTTCCGCTCTTGCAGCATCTACCGCGTTCTGAACTGCATTATATACGCCTTCACCGGTTTCATCCTGTAAGAATCCGTATATGTAATTGCCATCCTCATCCTGGAAGTAAGCCGGAGTTGAAGATGTAAGCGTTCTCGGAGTCGTAACTCCTACAAAAGCGATTTTCTTGCCTGCTGCCTCGATTATTGTATAAGGCTTAAATATAAGCTCACCATTTTTATTGAAATTGCAGCTTATATAAGGGAAATCAGCCTTCTTTGTAAGCTCAAGGAATGCATCCATTCCGTAATCAAATTCATGGTTACCCGGAATCGCAACATCATACTTAAGCTCATTCATAATCTCGATAATTGATTCACCCTTGCTTAATGTACCGATCGATTCTCCCTGAATCGCGTCCCCGTCATCTACAAGGATTGTTGTATAACCCTGTTCCTCAAACGATTCGCGAACCGCTGCAAGGCCTGCAAATC
>JAILJL010000033.1 GCA_024694785.1 Lachnospiraceae bacterium | reverse complement strand
TTTGCCGTATTCGAGTCCGATAAAGTAGTTGAGATACATCAAAAATTCTGGAGTTGCGCAAGCGCCGCTCAGCATGCTGGATACCATGAACACCATATTGATGAAACCGCCGCAGAACGACTTCAGGTTGGTCGGACGTGTAGCGTTGCCGCCTATCGACTTGGTGCCTTCCAAAAGCCAGGGATACATGGTGATGCTGGCACAGTAGTTAGCTATGCTTGTCTCATCATTCTTATAGATGAAGTGATGGTTAAGCAGGTTGATATATTTGTCGGCCAGTTCCTTGCCATACATATCTTTGATCTTGTCGCAGAGCATACGGCGGTTGAGACGGATGAAGTTTGACTTCGGCAACTCACCGATAAGGGTTGCGATGTTTTCATCTGCATTAAGAAGAACATCTATATATCCACGTCTTGCATAAGAGTCTACCAATACGTTATATACTGTCTGCTCTCTGTTGGCAATAACAACTCGCTCTGTACCATATTCTTTTCTGATGGCACCAACAGCACTTACATAGTCATAAGTTGCCTGATTGTACTGCTTCTTAGCGCAACCATTCCAGAATCCAAGGTCGAACTTTGCGCTCATCTTAGGAAGCGCATATGAATAATAACCATCTTTCTCCGTAATATCATAATTGGAGACAATCGGTCCAAATATCGCAAAAAGAATTAAAACTAAAAGGATAATACCACATATAACAGATCCCTTGTTCTGAGTGAATCTGATCATAGCATCCTGGAAGAAGCCTATAGGCTTTGTCTCAAGCTTCTTATCATGAAGCTTATCATTTAACTGGACGAATTCAAACTTCTCGGCAGGAATTCTCTCCATATTCATATCATTAGTACTCATTAGTCTTTCCTCCTCCCATACGGATTCTAGGATCTATAAGCATATAGCTCATGTCAAATACGATGCCGCCCAAGAAACCTATAACTACATAGAACATGGACAGGCATAAGAAGACACTGTAATCCTTAAGATTAAGAGCCATAAGATATGTTCTGCCGATTCCCGGAATTGCGAATACCTGCTCGGTAATAATTGCACCGGAGAATACCGCTATAATCTCAGCAAGAATAGTAGGGAAAATCGGAATCAGGGAGTTACGGAAGGCATGTCTGAAAGATGCCTGTGCTCTCGTTAATCCCTTTGTTCTTGCAAGTAACATATAATCCGTTGTTAATGTCTCTGTAAGCTCTGCACGTACGTAACGCATATAGAATGCGATTGGATGGAATGAAAGAGACATAATCGGCATTATTGCCGAACGGAACATATGCCACGAAAAGAAGTCTGTACCACTCTCCAATACAAGTGGACAAAGTCCCCACTTGAATCCCATATAATACTGCATTACGAACGCATATACGAACGACGGAACGGAAATAAATACCATAATAAATACGTTAATTATCTGATCCGGCCATTTGTTCTTATATACAGCCGCAATAATACCAAAAAACAAACCAAGCGGCACCGATATGAGTGCTGCAAATACATTTATATAAATAGTGAAAGGGAATTTACTTGCTACATACTCTGTTACCGGAGTAAGGAATGTACCTACTGTTGTACAGAATCCCCAATCGAATTTTGTGAACAAATTCTTTAAAAAAATAGCATACTGTGTCGGAATCGGATCATAATATCCCCATGCTCTACGCATTTCTATAAGCGCTTTACCTTCATTATTGACACCCAGTTCAACCGGGTTAGGAATGAGGCGTAAGAGCACGAAAAGAACAGTCATTACTATGAACATACTCACTATCGCAAGCACAATACGCTTAAATATATATTTTAACATTGATAATCTCCCATCAAATAAATATATCGTTACAAATAGTTATTCCCGGATATATATCCTA
Organism: Lachnospiraceae bacterium; assembly: GCA_024694785.1. Taxonomy (GTDB): domain Bacteria; phylum Bacillota; class Clostridia; order Lachnospirales; family Lachnospiraceae; genus XBB1006. The sequence continues at coordinate 4,810 of JAILJL010000033.1, read as the reverse complement.
TCTTATACCCCAAAATAAACGTAAAATTCGCAGGTGATGCGGCTGCAAAACGCAGCCGCACATCTGCTAATTAAAGATATACCATCTATATCAAATATATACAGATATTAGTATGTCAACTGGTTGTTCTGTGAAGCGCAATATGCTTCCCACTCAGCATCATCCATTGTGTATGTAAGATGATCAAGGGTGTTTACCCATCCCATAAGTACATTTACGAAATGATCTGCACCAAAGTTAATTCTCTGGGATCTCATAGCTGCTGTTGTCCAGCTTGCTACAGGAACGATGTGATAGTAAAGAAGGAGTGCCTTCTCCATTCCGGAGAGAATTGTAAGTCTTGTATCTGCATCAGCATTAGCGAACTCACCGCTAAGTAATGCATTGTACCACTCGATCATTGTCTTTGTAAGAGTCTCACCGTTAACTGTAATTGTTGCTGTGTGCTTATTGTAATCGAATCCAAACTCATTGGACTTGTCTGTACAATAGCATCCCATCATTGTGTAAGGGTTAAGAGCTGCACCGCCCCAGTTCTCCCTAATGAAGTCGCACGCACCCTGCTTAGCGTTGTTATAGTAATCAGGGTCAGCGATAAGTTCGAACTTGATTCTTCCTTCAAGTGATGTTCCTTCTGCTGCCTTTAACATAGAGTTAGTACAGAAGTCAACTGCTCTCTGGTTCTCAGCTTCTGCGGACTTGATATGGAATTCAACAACTACCATATCATCATCATCGATGTTGCCATCTGCATAGCACTTGTCATAAGCTACCTGAAGTAATCTCTTTGCTTCCGCAAGATCATAACCGGATAACTCGTCTACACTGTCAGCACCGTAAACTTCGCAAAGAGTTGCCTGTGCCTGAGGAGTTGCACGATACTTAGCAAGATGATCAGGGTCATGGATGTAGTAATCACTGATAATACCATAAGACGGCTCATAACCCGAAGTACATGACTTGCAGTAATCCTGTCTGTCTAATGATAAAGCAAATGCCTGCCTCCACTCAATATATGTGAAGATTGTCTTGCAGACATTCTCTGTCTCACGGCTCTTTAACATATCGAAGTTTGTGTTCCATGCAAATTCCGCATTGTAGGATTCAGGTGTATAGTATGTGTACTCTGACAAACCATAATCAGGAATATTATCAGATACCAAATCAACGTCATCTAACTTACCCTGTAAGAAGAGTGAAAGTCTTGTTGACTGCTCTTCTACTACCTGGTACTCGATGTCAGTTGTCTGATACATACCTTCATGGTTACCATCTGTATAACCAAACCAGTTCTCGTTTCTTGTGTAATGAACATACTTGCCTTCCTGATACTCATCCATCTTATAAGGACCATAGGAAGCAAATGTATCTACTGAAGTACCATAAGAGGACTTAATAAGAGCACCAACCTGCTTCTTGTTAGCTTCATAGAGGTCAGGCTTAACTAACTCATCATGAAGTCCGCCGTAGTATAAATAGAAACCGATACAAGGGTTAACTAAAATCTGAACGATTGTGTACTCATCCGGTGTAAGGTAACCAACCTGATCGAATGTACATGCTAATGCAGGATCGTCATAAGCAATGTATCCGATAAGGTCTTCTTCAGGCTCGTTGCCCCAGTCATCTGAAGATGTCCAAGCAAAGAACTTCTCAATAACTTCGTCTGTAAGTTCAACAGCACCTCTTGCATCCATAAGGCCGTCAAGCCAGTCAGCTGTCTCCTGAGCCATACCGTACTCAACAGCATAATCCTTAATAACATAGCTATCGCCACTTACTAATGTAGTAGGCATATTCCAAGCTAAGAATGCCTGATGTCCGTCAATTGTGTACTTGCCGTCAGCGCCCTTAACAACATCTGCCCATGTCTTTCCTCTAGGAACTGCTGCACCGAATGTGCCTTCAAAGAATGCCTTTGCATTGTAAAGCTCACCTACGTTACCTGTATAGCTATCTGCACGATAGTTCTTCATATCAGGGCTAAGGAACTGCTCTACAGTGTAAGCATAATCCTTGGATGTGATAGGTGTTCCGTCATCCCACTTAAGATCCTGACGAAGAGCTACCTTCCAAGCATATCCCTCTGTTGCATCTGCAGGAATACCATACTGGCCTGCATACTGAGTTGTAACGTCCTCCGGCATTGCTGCTGCCATTTCAGGAACAAGGTCATACTCATATTCAGCATCCGGATTGTAGTTAAATGAATAAAGTCCTGACATACAAGGACCCATAAGCGTGCTCTCGCTGTTTGTCTGCCAATCTGTAGGGCTGAATGATGTAATTACTCCGGAAGACAAATAGCCATGGAAAGTATACTTCTTTCCTGCGTCATTGCTCTCACCTGAGCTTGGCTTTCCAGGTTCACTGGTTCCATTATCCTTGCCGCAGGCTACTAATGAAAGTACCATTGCTGCTACAAGAAGAATGGCTACAAGTTTCTTCTTCATATAATTCTTCCTCCTTAAATTATACCTTAACAGGGCTCTCCTGTTAAAAACTTTTCTGATGGTCCGATACTGAAGAAAATACCGAAACCACTTTACATAATATACAAAAAAGCAACATATTTGTCAATATTGTGAAAACTACACAAACGCCCATATCTTGTGGCTTGACAGACTTTTCACCCCACTGCTCCCGTTTGTGAAAATTGAACAATTTCCCGAGTTTTCGGGGTTTTTCAGAACACTGTTCTTGAATTGGATAAATTTGTATTAGTATAATTTTGTATTTTATGTGCGAAAAAAAATTTTTTAATGCACCAAAGCGCCCCTCTGATTGGCAAAAAAGCACAAACAAATATTACATTGTTTGTGCTTTTTCTTTGCCTTTTTGAAACACTTTTGTAAAATTTACGTTAATCCTGTTAATCTTGTTTATCATTTAGGTAACGCATCTTCGATTCTTCATCCGAAAGTGGATTATACGCCACCGTTCCCTTAGGAGCACGAAGATATTTGAGACACTTCGGACAGAAATCTCCTTGCAATATCAAGTCTCCGCAGCGAGCGCACCGCTGTCCCAGCGCCTTCTGTCCGGGCTTATCCTGATACTGTATGCGTCCCTCTCGTATCCAGCCCTTCACACGCTCTATCGGAAGCTCAAATCTCTCCGCAACTTCATATTCTGTCACATCATTATTCCTTATGTACTCACGCACCTGCTTAAAGACTTCCTGCTCTATGCAGGTAGGACACATATCAAATTCATAATCTGCTTCAAGAAGCTGATGACAGCCTTCGCAGTATTTATAATTACCAAAAAAACTCTTTCTTTTCTCCATACGCATCCTCGGTAATACTAATTTTGCTATGCATTATAACACATTAATGCCATATCTGTCATCTTTATTACTTTTGCCGTTATCAATTATCCCACAATCTTGGTTCCGGTCTCGCCCTTCATGGCAAGTCCGGCCTTTTCAAGGGAAGTTATAAGCGCTTCTCTGCCCTTACCCGATCCTACGAAATTCATACAAGCTTCTACCTTAGGAAGCATGGATCCCGGTGCAAAATGACCTTCCTTAATATACTTCTTGCACTCGTCAAGACTTATGGATTCAAGCGCTTTTTGATCAGGCTTATTGAAATTAATACATACTCTGTCAACTGCAGTAAGGATTACAAGCATATCTGCATTCAAATCCTCGGCAAGGCGCGCACACGACTTATCCTTATCGATAACCGCCGCTGTTCCCTTAAGGCCTTCAGAAGTCTCTATAACCGGGATTCCGCCGCCTCCGACAGTGATTACTACAACGTCATCCTCAACTAACTTATTAACTACCCCAATCTCGACGATTCTCTTAGGCTGCGGTGACGGAACTACTCTTCTGTAACCACGTCCCGCATCCTCAACAAATGTATAACCCTTCTCTGCTTCGATTCTCTCTGCATCTTCCTTCGTCATAAATGCGCCGATAGGCTTCGTAGGCTTCTTAAACGCAGGATCCTCAGGATCTACAACCACCTGGGTAATAAGGCACGCAACTTCCTTCTTAATACCACGGCTCTTTAATTCCTGCTGGATTGCCTGCTGTAAATGATATCCGATATATCCCTGACTCATAGCGCCACACTCAGGGAATGGCATTGCAGGCGTACCACCTCCGTTTAATGCAGAATGCTCCATCGCAAGGTTAATCATTCCGACCTGCGGTCCGTTACCGTGTCCTATAACAATCTTATGTCCCTGTTCGATTAAATCCACGATTGTCTTAGCCGTAATCTTAACAAGCTCAAGCTGCTCTTCCGCGTTATTGCCGAGTGCGTTACCGCCCAAAGCAAGAACTATCTTCTTCTGTTCCATTTTAAAATATCTCCTCTAAAAGACAAAAACACCGGGCTCCGGCATCTTCGAAGCCCGGCATATCTTGATTAATTACTTTAATGTAGCATACATAACTGCCTTGATTGTATGCATTCTGTTCTCAGCCTCGTCGAATACAACAGACTGCTTGCTCTCGAATACTTCGTCAGTAGCTTCCATCTCTTTAATCTTGAACTTCTTTGCAATATCTGCGCCGATAGTTGTCTTTGTGTCATGGAATGAAGGTAAGCAATGCATAAAGATTGCTGTATCCTTAGCATTGGCCATAGCTTCCTTATTAACCTGATAAGGCTTAAGAAGCTTAATTCTCTCTGCCCATACTTCATCAGGCTCGCCCATTGATACCCAGATATCTGTATAGATAACGTCTGCGTTCTTAGTACCCTTCTTAACATCTTCTGTTAATGTTACTGTACACTCGTTCTCCTTAGCGATCTTCTTGCATTCCTTAACAAGATCCTCTGCAGGCCATAAT
>JAILJL010000024.1 GCA_024694785.1 Lachnospiraceae bacterium | reverse complement strand
GGCGTGGTTATCTGTGACAGACCGGTAGATGAATATGTGCCGTTGTCGCGTGCCGTTTCAGATGGTCCGGTTACGACGGAATATACGATGACAAGACTTGAAGAGCTTGGCCTTCTTAAGATGGACTTCCTTGGATTAAGGACTCTTACCGTTATTCAGGATACCATTAAGAATGTCAAGAATAACAGAGGAATAGATATAAGTGTGGATGATCTTACTTTTGATGACAAGAATGTCTATGACATGATTTCGCAGGGTAAGACGGAAGGTGTATTCCAGCTTGAAAGTCAGGGAATGACCAACTTTATGAAGGAATTAAAGCCGCAGAGCTTTGATGATATAATAGCCGGTATCGCGCTTTATCGTCCTGGCCCTATGGATTTCATTCCGAATTATATTGCGGGTAAGAACGATCCTAATGCGGTTATATATATATCGCCTGAGCTTGAGCCAATTCTTAAGCCAACATACGGCTGTATAGTATATCAGGAGCAAGTTATGCAGATAGTGCGTGATCTTGCCGGATATTCGTGGGGAAGATCCGACCTTGTGCGTCGTGCCATGAGTAAGAAGAAGGCTGCGGTTATGCAGGCCGAGCGCCAGTATTTTGTATATGGCAATGAAGAGATGGGTGTGGATGGTGCAGTTAAGCGCGGAGTTCCGGAAGATAAGGCCAATGCCATATTTGACGCGATGATAAGCTTTGCGGAGTACGCTTTTAACAAAGCACACGCCACCGGATATGCGGTGGTAGCTTACCAGACGGCTTATCTTAAGTATTATTATCCGATAGAGTTCATGGCGGCACTTATGACGTCGGTTCTCGGCAATACGGATAAGCTTTCCGAGTATATTCTTACATGTAAGCGCATGGGTATAGAAGTTATGCCACCTGATATAAATGTCGGCGTAAGTGATTTCTCGGTATATGACGGTAAGATTCGTTACAGTCTCTCGGCAATCAAAGCTATTGGGCGTCAGGTTATAGAGGGAATCTGTGAGAACAGGAAGGCGTGTGGACCATTTAAGTCGCTGGAGGACTTCATCAAGCGATGCGGTACGGGGCTCGTTAATAAGAGAGCGATTGAGAATCTCATCAAGGCAGGAGCTTTTATATCGTTATCGATTAACAGAAAACAGGCGATGATGGTATATCCCATTATTGCCGACCAGGTTGCGCTTGATAAGAAGAATACTCTGGCAGGTCAGATGACTTTGTTCGATATTGCCGCCGAAGAGGATAAGGATGATTATAAGACTGATATCCCGGAGGTTCCGGAATATGATAAGGCAACGTACCTTGCCTTTGAGAAGGAAGTTCTCGGAGTATATATATCGGGTCATCCCCTTGAAGAGTATCAGGCAAAGTGGGAAAAGAATATAACCAATAAGACTTCGGATTTCGTGCTCGATGAGGAGTCGGGCGAGATAAAAGCTCATGACGGAGAAAGCACGGTAATCGGAGGTATGATAGTCGGCCGTACAATTAAGTATACGGCAACCAATAAGGTTATGGCTTTTCTTACCATAGAAGATCTTGTGGGAACTGTGGAGGTAATATGCTTCCCGAGAGACTATGAGAAGTATCAGCAGAGTCTGACCGATGATGCGAAGGTCTTTATCAAGGGAAGAGTAAGCGCGGAAGAAGACAAGAATGCCAAGGTTATACTTGAGAAGGTGTATCCTTTTGATGATGTGCCTTCCGAAGTGTGGATACAGTTTACCAATAAGGCCGAATATGATGCCGAGATAGATAAGCTTCTGTCAATGCTCAGAAGTTCTGACGGAAACGATGAGCTTGTGATATATCTTAAAGAAGAGAAAGCCGTTAAAAGAATGGAAAAAAGCCATTCTCTGTGTGCGGATGGCAGGACTTTGTCAATTATTACCGAATTTTTAGGTGAAGAAAATGTGAGAGTTGTCGAAAAGTCCATTGCAAACAAGGGAAAAATGTAATAAAATAATCCCAAATTTGTTATTTGAGTTTTTAATATGCCTTGGAGGTAATGATTATATGGCACAGACAATTAATACTTTTGGAGTTTTAACGAGTGGTGGAGATGCACCGGGAATGAACGCTGCGATTCGTGCGGTTGTGCGTCGTGCGCTTTATAAACAGCAGAGAATTATAGGTATCAAGAGAGGATATGCCGGTTTACTTAATGAAGAATTCATTGAGATGAATGCGAGATCCGTATCCGAGACAATACAGCGAGGCGGTACTATATTACAGACAGCCCGTTGTCCTGAATTTGAAGAGGATGAAACTGTTGAGCGTGCGGTTGAAATTTGTCATAAGCATGGAATTGACGGACTTATCATAATCGGTGGTGATGGTTCATTAAGAGGAGCCCAGGCGCTTGCCCGCCACGGAATGCCGGTAATAGGAATTCCGGGAACAATTGATCTTGATGTGCCTTGTACGGAGTATACAATAGGATTTGATACTGCTGTTAATACAGCAATGAATGCAATAGATAAGATAAGAGATACATCGACTTCTCACGAGCGTTGCTCAATTATCGAAGTTATGGGACGTTCTGCAGGACATATCGCAGTATGGTGCGGTCTTGCAAACGGTGCGGAAGAAGTTTTGTGTCCTGAGAAATACGATCATAATGAAGAAGTTATAATCGAGCATATCAAAGAGCATCTTGCCAATGGTAAGCAGCACTTTATAATAATTAATGCCGAAGGTATCGGTGATTCAATGAAGATGGCTCAGAGAATCGAAGCCGCAACAGGCATGGAGACAAGAGCTACAATATTGGGATACATGCAGAGAGGTGGTAACCCTACATGTCGCGACAGAGTATATGCTTCGACAATGGGTGCGCTTGCGGTAGACCTTCTTGTGGAAGGTAAGAAGAACAGACTTACCGTATTTAAGAATGGCGAGATTCTCGACTACGATCTTGATGAAGCAATGGCAATGGATAAGCACTTTGATACATATCAGTATGAGATTTGCAAGTCATTTGCCATCTAGGAGATAAGATGATTGCAAGCAATGATAATGCTAAAGTTAAGAATGTCAGAGAATTGAATTCCAAACATAAGGCTCGGGATACCCAGAGCCTTTTTGTTGTTGAGGGAGTAAAGATGTGTATGGAAGCACCTGTAGACCGGATACATCAGGTATTTGTATCTGAAAGCTTCTATGCGGAAGAAGAGAATAAGAAGGCTATAACTGAGAAACTGCCTGAGTTTACAGACGGAGAAGGGCTTTATATTGTTAAGGATTCCGTGTTTGAAGGAATGTGCGATACGAAGACACCCCAGGGCATCTTAACCGTAGTTAAGAAAAAAGATACAGAATTCGATGAGCTTTTACCGAAGGATAAGACGCCTTTTATTATGATACTTGAATCAATTCAGGATCCCGGTAATTTGGGTACGATAATAAGAACCGCGGAAGGTGCCGGAGTTACCGGTATTATAGTTAATGATAAGACGGTAGATTTATATAATCCCAAGACGATTCGCTCAACAATGGGTTCTTTGTACAGGATGAAGATATATGTGTCAAAGAATCTTGCGGAAACGGTCAATGAGCTTAAGAATCACGGAATTAGTACATATGCCGCACACCTTAGAGGTAAGGAATTCTATTACGAGAAGTCATATAAAGGGTCTGTCGCATTTATGATAGGTAATGAGGGTAATGGGCTGACCGATGAACTGGCGGATATGGCAGATACTTATGTGAAGATTCCTATGGAAGGTTCGGTTGAATCCTTAAATGCCGGCGTTGCGGCGTCGGTGCTTATGTATGAGACACTAAGACAGAGAAGGAGTTAAGATGCGAATTTGGGGCAAAATATGGAAGGAGAACAGACTTCTTCGCGATTCGGTATATGAAACCGAGAATAATGATACAAGGACTCATTTGATATTTAAGGGGCTCGAGGAGTTTTGCCGGGAATTCAATCTTGCGAAGCCTATCTGGCTTGATAAGAATATTGATGAGTTTAAGAAGCATAAGAGAACGAGATTTATGCAGGATAACTTTATGGAAGAGATAGATTTTGATTATCTTGAGTTTGAGATACTGGAGGAGTAGATGAATTTATTTGATATAATCGGACCAATCATGATAGGACCGTCAAGTTCCCATACTGCGGGAGCGGTTAAGATAGGTAATGTGGCAAGGCGTTTGCTTGGTGAAGATGTTAAGAAGGCAGAGATATACTTTATGGGATCGTTCCTTTCTACAGGTAAGGGACATGGAACCGACAGAGCGATAGTGGCAGGTCTTCTCGGACTTGCTGTTGATGATGACGGAATTCCGAATTCATTTGAGATAGCCGAAAAGCGTAAGATGAAATTCACTATTAAGGCGGGAGAAGATGTGGAAGGTCATCCCAATGCAGTAAGGATGAAGCTTATAGGCGTGTCAGGACGCAAGATAGAAGTTATGGGTAATTCCGTAGGTGGTGGTCGGATAGAGATATGCGAGATGGATGGTGTAGAGACATCATTTTCTGCGGAAGCACCTACACTTATTATACAAAATGAGGATAAGCCTGGATATGTTGCTGAGATAACGCCGATATTGGTAAAAGAGCACGTAAACATTGCTACCATGCAGCTTCACAGAAGAAAAAGAGGTACGATTGCAGTCATGGTTATCGAGTGTGACCAGGAAATACCCGACTCCTGTATTAAAGCACTAAAGAAGCTTGACGGAGTACTTGAGGTTGTATATCTTAGCATGAGAGGTTTGGAATAATGTACGATTCGCTTAATCAGATAATAAAAGAAGAAAAAGAAAAGAAGACACCATTTTGGAAACTTGTTCAGCTTGATGATTGCCATGAGTCAGAGACGACCGTTAAGGAGTCAATGTCGGAAGTCATGAGAGTATATACGGCAATGAAGGATTCAGTTATTAATTATGACAGTTCCTTAAAGTCGCAAAGCGGACTCGTGGGCGGCAATGGTGAAAAGATAAGAAGACGTCTTAATAAAAGACAGATGATATGCGGTGATTTCATAGGTACAGTTATAGAAAAAGCGCTTAAAGTAAGCGAGTCTAATGCATGTATGAAGAGAATCGTAGCAGCACCGACAGCCGGTTCTTGCGGAGTTGTTCCTGCAGTCCTTATATCATTACAGGAGAAAGAAGGCTTCAGTGACGAAAAGATGTGCGAGGCGCTGTACGTGGCTGCGGGTATCGGGGGAGTTATAGCAAGTAAAGCATCCATATCCGGTGCACAACATGGATGTCAGGCGGAGATTGGCGCGGCGTCTTCGATGGCTGCGGGAGCCGCTGTATATCTATATGGCGGTGACGGAAGTGATATAGCCAATGCTGCAGCACTTGCGCTGAAGAATCTACTGGGACTTGCCTGCGATCCCGTAGCAGGCCTCGTTGAAGTGCCGTGTGTTAAGCGAAATGTTATGGGAGCGGTTAATGCGATAACTTCTGCAGATCTTACGTTGGCCGGCATTAAGTCTAAGATTCCTGCGGATGAAGTGTTTGAAGCCATGAATAAGATAGGACGTAATATGAATGCTGATATAAAAGAAACTGCGGAAGGTGGTTTGGCAGCGACAAAGACAGGTAACAGAATAAAAGAATCGATTAAGATTAAATAAAACGAAGCTCCGAAATGGAGCTTCGTTTTATAATCAACCGGTGTGTTGCTAATACTGATTTTCTTTATCGGTTCCTACACGGATCCGCGGGTCGAGGATACCATAGATTATATCGAGTAACAATCCGCCGATAATGATAATGGCAATAAAGAACATGGAATAATATATAAATATATTATAATCGGTAGGGGTACCAAGCGTGCTAAGCCAGCTTACATCCTCCGGTATCCTTTCAATAGCGAAGAAGGATCTTATAAAAGATATACCGGCACCCGGAATGGCAAACATTTTCTCAATGATAAAAGTGTTGATGGTAAACACCATAAGATTGCTTGCAATTTGCGGTAATAACGCCAACAGAGCATGGGAAACAAGATGCTTTTTGTAAATTTGCCATTTGCTAAGTCCTTTAACCCGCAAAAGTGCTACAAAGTCGGAATTGTATTCTTCGAGGATAGAACCTCGTATATATTGTATGTATATTGCAAGAGGCCCAAGAATTAGTGCAATTATCGGAAGTGTGACTGATTTTATCATATCTGCCGAGAGAAAAGCTGTTCCGCGGCCCATTATTAATGGGAAAAAACCGCCGGTTCTATAGGAGCAATACTGCAGGGCATATCCGGTAACGAAGCAGGGAAGTGCGCCAAAAGTAAGGGCACAGATGTTGGTGAAAGTTCCGATGAACGATTTGTCAAAGTATGCACAGAATATGCCGAAGAAAAAGCCGAGTGTTAGAGAAAGAAGAAAGGCAATGCCACTGGTATAGATGGTAAACAGAATTCTATTACCACAGTATTGTGTTACAGGCATATACATAGGTCCTGCGGTCGTACATACGCCCCAGTCAAAATGAGTCAAGACGCTTTTTATTCTTTCAAAGTATTGTACAGGAAGCGGTGCGTCATAAATAAAGAACCAGTTTTTATCAGGGAACAGACGACAGACTACGAACATAATGGTAAATA
>JAILJL010000151.1 GCA_024694785.1 Lachnospiraceae bacterium | reverse complement strand
GGATCAGATGCTTGATCGCGGCAGGTACGAATCGGCTATTCTGGAATACAGAAGAATTCTCGATTTCCATTCATATGCTCCCGGCGAAGATGATTTTCTGGTTTCCGTGTGGCATAATCTCGGAATTTGTTATACGTATCTTTTTCATTTTGATATGGCGCTTAAATGCTTCAAAATGGCATATAGCTATACACCGAGCGAAGATACGTTAAAGGCTGTAGAATTCGTAAACAGGGCGAAGGAAAGACTGCTTACGGAACCTAAGCCTTATGAAAACGATAATTTTGTTCATATGCTTGAATTATCGGAGACAAGAGGACAAAGACAGAAAGAAATTCTTGACAGAACATCACAATATCTAAGGAGTACAATGTAATGTGCCTTAAGTTTTTTAAGAAAAGAAGAGAAAAAAAGAAGCTTAAAGAAGTTGCGGAACGGTACGAATCCGACGTGTTGTCGCCGGAAAGGCTTGACGATCCCGATTTTGTCAAACGTTATATCGTCGACAGATGTGAGCAGATGACAAAGTCCGCAACGGAGCTTACGGACCTTAAGAAAGAGTATGAGACTCTTACTTCTTATCTTACGGATATACAGCTTATAGAGACAATGGAAGAGGAGGATCATAACAAGCTTCTTGATATCTCCAACAATATTGTCAATCTTAACAAAGCCAAGAAAGATATGATGGAGACCCTTGTCAAGATTCCGGATTCGAAGTATAACGAACTTGATAATATGCGTGAAGATGTTCCGAAGGCAATAGAGCGAATGCGTGAAAACGAGAAGACGCAGGCTATTATGAAGAAAGATATGGAATATCTTGACGGAGAGAAGATAGAGTGGTCATATGAGAAGTCGGCAATTAACGATGAGCAGGAAACCTTAAAGAAGTTTTCATTCCTGTTGATTCTGCTTATAGGAAGTGCGGTTATCGTATATTTTTGCCTGATGAATCTGTATGGCGGAGAAAAGGTACATTTGGTTTTGCTTATAGCGCTTTTGTCGGGAGTTGCCGAATGCGGAATCTTATGGAGAATGCAGAATAATAAAAGAGATATACTGCAGTGTAATGTTAATTACAATAAAGCCGTGGAGATACAGAATTCCGTTAAGCTTAAGTACGTCAATATTACGAATGCAGTAGATTATGCCCATGATAAGTTTAATACCAAGTCCTCGTATGAGCTTGAGGCTGATTGGCAGAAGTATCTTGAAGCAAAGAAGGAAAGAGAACGTCTTATAGAAGCAAATGAGGACCTTGAATACTACAGAAATGAGATGATAGAGCTTTTACGGTCATATAATCTATATGATGCGGCTGTGTGGCCTTATCAGGTGGAAGCTTTGCTTGATCCGAAAGAAATGGTGGAGGTTAAGCATGCGCATCTTGAGAAGCGCCAGGATGTAAGAGTGAGAATGGGTGAGCTTGTCGATACGGTTCATGATACAAGGCAAACGGTTGAAAAGCTTGCCGAGGAGAAAAATGTGCTTAATTCGGAAGTCAGAGGAATAATTGAGACAGTTAACAGATTAACCGGCGATATCGCCTGATTTCGACAAATAAGGAGTGAAATGATATGTTAAAAGGTAAGACGGTTGTACTTGGAGTTACCGGAAGTATTGCTGCGTACAAGATAGCAAGTCTCGCAAGTGCGCTTATCAAGCTGCATGCCGACGTTCATGTATTAATGACGGAGAACGCAACGAAATTTATTAATCCGATTACATTTGAGACACTTACAAGGAATAAATGTATTGTAGATACTTTTGACAGGAACTTCCCTATGGAGGTGGAGCATGTATCCCTTGGCCAGAAGGCTGATATTATGATGATTGCGCCTGCTTCGGCAAATATTATAGGCAAACTTGCCAACGGTATAGCGGATGATATGCTGTCAACGGTTGCACTTGCAATGAGAGCGCCGATATATATATCACCTGCCATGAATACTGCTATGTATGAGAACAAGGTTGTTCAGGATAATATTGAGAAATGCAGGGGATATGGAATGCATATTATTGATCCGGCAGAGGGATTCCTTGCCTGCCGCGATATCGGAGCCGGTAAAATGCCTGAACCGGAAGAACTTTTATCATATATAATGCATGAAATTGCATGCAAGAAAGACCTTGAAGGTAAGAAAGTGCTTGTAACCGCAGGTCCTACTATGGAAGCGATCGATCCGGTAAGATATATAACCAATCATTCATCCGGTAAGATGGGATATGCAATTGCCGAAAATGCAATGCTTAGAGGAGCGGAAGTGTATCTTGTAACGGGACCTACCGCATTAAAGGATATTCCTTTTATCAATATGGTTCATGTTACTTCTGCTCAGTCTATGGCTGATGCTGTATTCGAAGTTAAAGATAAAATTGATTATTTCTTCCTGTCGGCAGCTGTAGCGGATTACAGACCTTCTTCGGTTGCTCCGGAGAAGATTAAGAAAACTGATGGTGATATGCAAATCAAACTTGAGCGAACAACCGATATTCTTAAGACTCTCGGAGAAGAAAAGAAAGATAATCAGTTCTTGTGCGGATTCTGCATGGAGACAGAGAATTTAATAAATAGAGCAAAGGATAAACTCGTAAAGAAAAATGCAGATTTAATTATTGCGAACTCCTTGAGACAGGAAGGCGCCGGCTTTAAGAGTGATACGAATATAGTTACGCTTATTGCATAATCCAATATTTTGGACGCAATTTCCTTCTTTGAAAG
>JAILJL010000149.1 GCA_024694785.1 Lachnospiraceae bacterium | reverse complement strand
AAGATGAGATATCAGGCAAGACTGTATTTAATTATCAGGAAGATGCTAAGGATATGATTAAGCATCTTAAAGAGCTTGAAGAGGACAGAGACAGAGTAATTACCAAGGCTGAAGCTAAGGAAATGGCTATCAAGATTATGACCGACGTAGGAATCAGAGAAGCTGAGAAGAGATTCGATCAGTTCCCTCACGAGTTCTCCGGTGGTATGAGACAGCGTATCGTTATCGCGATAGCAATTGCGGCTAATCCGGAGATTCTTATCTGCGACGAGCCTACAACTGCGCTTGACGTTACTATTCAGTCTCAGATTCTTGAACTTATTAACGACGTTAAGGCTAAGAGAAATATATCTATATTATTTATTACACACGACCTTGGTGTTGTTGCCAACATGGCAGATAAGGTTGCGGTTATGTACGCCGGCAAGATTGTAGAGTATGGTACATCTGAAGAAATCTTCTATGAGCCGAAGCATCCATATACATGGGCTTTACTTTCTTCAATGCCGTCACTTGATACGAAGGAGAAGCTTGAAGCAATTCCTGGCACACCGCCTAATATGATTTATCCGCCTGTAGGTGATGCATTTGCGGATCGTAATAAGTATGCATTAAAGATTGATTATGAGAAGCAGCCACCTTTCTTTAAGGTATCTGATACTCACTATGCGGCAACATGGTTACTCCATCCGGATGCACCAAAGGTAGATGTTCCGAAGGTAATCACAGACCGTATCGAAAGAATGAAGGAAATGGGGGCTAAGGCGTAATCATGGGAAATAATGAAAACATCTTAGAGGTACAGCACCTTAAGCAGTACTTCGGTAAGTATGACTTCAAGGCCGTTGATGATGTAAGCTTCTCATTGAAGAAGGGAGAGGTACTTGGTATAGTAGGTGAGTCCGGTTGCGGTAAGACAACAACAGGACGTTCTATTATCAAGTTGTTCCCGGCAACATCCGGTAATGTATATTTCAAAGGACAGAGAGTCGTTGCCGGTACACGTATGTATACCGATGCGATTAAGGAAGAGAAGGCAGCATCTAAGGAGCGCATCGCTCAGTTACAGGCAGCCGGAAAGTCCGATGAAGTTGCAAAAGAAAAAGAACATTTAAAGAAGTTTATAGCTGAGCAGAAGGAAGAAATCAGAAAAGCAAAAGATGATTCCAAAAACTGTATCAGAAAGTATCGTGAGCGTGTATCTGCCGAATTAAGAGAGGAGTACAACGCCAAGATAGCATCAGCCACATCTGCAAGTGAGAAGGCTGATCTTAATAAAGAATTAAGCAAGAAGCTCGATGAAGTTTCTAAGGAAAATATCGTAACCAAGATGCAGATGATCTTCCAGGATCCTATCGCATCACTCGATCCTCGTATGACAATCAGAGAGATTATCGCTGAAGGTCTTAGAATTCAGGGTATCAGAGATGAGAAGTACATCGATGAGAGGGTATATGAGATGCTTGAGAAGGTAGGTCTTGTGCGTGAGCACGCAGGACGTTATCCTCATGAGTTCTCCGGTGGACAGAGACAGCGTATCGGTATTGCGAGAGCAATAGTTATGAATCCTGAATTAATTATTGCGGATGAGCCGGTATCAGCACTTGATGTATCCATTCAGGCGCAGGTTATTAATCTTCTTAATGAACTTAGAGATGAACTCGGACTTACAATCATGTTCATCGCACATGACTTGTCGGTTGTTAAGTATTTCTCGGATCGTATTATGGTTATGTATTTTGGTAAGGTTGTAGAGATCGCAACATCTGATGAGTTGTTTGCACATCCGCTTCATCCGTATACCAAGTCATTGCTTTCCGCAATTCCACTTGCGGATCCTCATTATGAGAGAGGTAGAAAGCGTATTGGTTATAATCCTGCTGAAGCGCATGATTATAAGACGGAAGGTCCTACATTAAGAGAGATTACTCCCGGACATTTCGTAAGCTGCAATACTGCCGAATTCGAAGCTATGAAGGCTGAATTGGAGAAATAATGGAAAATAACAATATTAAGAAGCGTGTAATAACCGGACTTATCTTGACATTTGTGTTTTCACTTGTGTTAGCCGCGATGATTTTCTGGCTCCAGAGAGAAGACTATGGTGATGCAATAGAAGACGTGTATAAGATGCTTTGCAATGCATTCTTTGTGACGGGTGTCATATTTGCCGGGTTCGGACTACTTCTTCTTATCGCGATGCAGGGTAATTTCGTAGGTTTTCAATTTATGATGAAGCAGGCGGGACAATTCTTGATCTCTCCGTTCATAAGACATCTTAAGAGGCTTAAGTACGGAGAATACAAGTTGGAAAAGGAAGCTGAGGCAGCTGCCAGGAATAAGGATCCGCGCAAATGGAATTCTCTGATAGTCGGTATAGTTGATTTGTTGATTTCATTTATCTTTTTGAGGTTGTATTATACGATTTAATTGAAGGTCGCCGCAATTTGCGGCGACCTTTTTTCAATAAATATATAGCATTTTGATAAAAATGGTGTTATTATACACTAATGTAGGAATAAATAAATGGACAGAGTAGGAACGACGCGTCAAGTGTCAATGGATGGGAAGTCGCCATTGAACGAAGGAAGTATCCGCGGTGTCGTATCCGCATTCCGCTGCCACGAAAGTGTAAGTGTAAGCTTCTTTACGTGGCATGCCACGAAAGGAGTTTTTTAATGAATAAGAAGTTTGATGTAAGAATGCTTGCATTATGCGGTATGCTTGCCGCAGTATGCGTCGTGCTTGGATATTTGGCACGTATCACGGATTTTCAGTCGGTTAAGGTTTCTTTTGAAGGATTACCGGTGCTTATAGCAGCATTAATGTACGGTCCGCTTGCAGGTATGGCGGTAGGCGGTATCGGAGTTGCGATAACGCAGTGTTCGGGATATCCGATTACGGTAACAACACCGTTATGGATACTTCCGTACCTTCTTTCCGGACTTG
>JAILJL010000009.1 GCA_024694785.1 Lachnospiraceae bacterium | reverse complement strand
ACCATCTCATGGTATGCCAATCAATATATATGATCCAAAGTCGGCAGGCGCCGAGAGTTACAGACAGTTAGCGAAAGAAGTCATGGACAGATAAGGAGAAGAAGATGGCTGTTAAGGGTAAAGGATTAGGTAAAGGACTTGATTCGATAATTACAGATAAGAGGAAAAGCGCAGTACCGGAGAAGAAGGTTGAAGCCGGCGAGCAGTTGTTTGTTAATATTAATAAAGTAGAACCGAACAGAGACCAGCCAAGAAGAACTTTTGACGAGGATAAGCTTCTTGAACTTGCCGAATCTATTAAGCAGCACGGCATCATCAATCCGTTAATCGTACAGGACAGGAAGGACCATTATGAGATCATCGGCGGTGAGAGAAGATGGAGAGCCGCAAAGAAGATCGGCCTTAAAGAAGTACCTGTCATTATTCTTAATCTTACGGAAGAAGAGATTGCGGAATATGCTCTTATTGATAATATTCAAAGAGACGATCTTAATCCTATCGATGAAGCGCTTGCTTTTAAGAAGCTTATAGATGACTTCGGATATACGCAGGACGTGGTTGCCGAGAAAGTATCAAAGAGCAGAGTGGTAATAACCAATTCCCTTCGTCTTCTTAAGCTTAACAGCAAAGTCGCCCAGATGTTAATCGATGGGAAGATAAGTACCGGACATGCAAGAGCACTTCTCGGAATAGCAGATCCGGAGAAGCAGTATGTCGTTGCGCAGCGTGTATTTGACGAGAGGCTTTCGGTAAGAGAGACAGAGAAACTTATCAAAAAGCTCCAGACGGAGAAGCCTGAAAAGATTACTCCGAAGGAGCAGGCAAAGCTTGAAGTTATATATCATGATCTTGAAGAGCAGCTTAAGACGGTAATCGGAACCAAAGTTACGATTAAGCAGAAGGGCAAGAATGCAGGAAAGATTGAGATAGACTACTATTCAATGGATGAATTGGAAAGAATCATGAAGCTGTTAAAATCAGTGATCAATGAATAGAACGCGTGTTCGGGAGAAAAGAAATGGAATTTTTGGAATTACTTGGAAGCTATTCGACAGAGATAATCATAGGTCTTGCAGTCACAGTATTGGCACTTATAATTCTATATATTATCAATATTGTTCAGATGTCTAAGTTGAAAAAGAGATACAAAATATTTATGGAAGGCAATACAGCTAAGAACCTGGAGAATACTCTTATAAAGAGACTGGACCAGGTCGATGCGCTGATTGAAGCCAATAATGCAAATGAGAAAGATATAGGAAACTTATACAGTAATATGAAGTTTGCATTCCAGAAGGCAGGTCTTGTAAAATACGATGCATTTAACGAGCTTGGCGGTAAGCTTAGCTTTTCCCTTGCTTTGTTAAATGAGACAAATGACGGATATATGTTTAATACCGTTCATAGCAGAGAGGGTTGCTATATCTATATGAAGGAGATTATTAAGGGCAATTCGATTATTATGCTTACGGATGAGGAGAAGCAGGCGCTTGATATTGCGATGGGCAATGCCAAGAGTTCGTCGGAAGAATAGTTATCCCTTTTGACATTAGGGAGGATTTTGGAATTGAATGATTTTTATGATGCAGTAGGTTTTTCGAATATCAAAAATAGGAAACAATTAGATGATATACTTAAGGTTATTATTGATGAATATGACGTTAAGTTTAATCGAAATACCGGTGACGATGTAATTAAGCAGGAAAGAATAAAGTATTTTGGCGATAATATCGGAATAAGAGTATGCGGCGAACTCTACGACAATGGCGAGTTTCGCGGTGAATATGCATATCCTTTCATTAAAGGAAGCGTATTATCGATGAACAGAGACGTAGAAGTCGAGACGCGTAAAGATACCGATGCCAGAGTGGGAATAAGTGAAGACAGCAGATTCGGCGCAACGCTTATATATCAATTTCAGGAAGCTTACGATGAGACATTAAAGAGAGTTGTAGATAAGAACAGCTTTAGTAATGCTAAGGTATATCTTACCGGTCTTTCGGATGCCGGTATGATTATTCTGCCAATTGCCAATAAAGGTGAAGTGGAGAATAATATCTTAAAGAATAAGCGTCGCAACGAATTAAGAGAGGAAGCTATAGAAGGTGACGAAGAGGCATTAAAGACTCTTGCCCTGGCAGATTATGACGCTATTAATATGGTTGGAAGGCGTATACAGAATGAAGATGTTTTATCTATAGTATCGACGACATTCCTTCCTTTTGGCGTTGAAAGCGATCATTATATGATGATCGGGGAGATTGAAGAATTTGAGTATATCAACAATACTTTAACCGAAGAAGAGATTTGCATAATGAAGGTTATTTGCAACAACATGCAGATGACGATTGGTGTTAATAGAAATGATTTAATAGGTGAACCGCAGGTAGGAAGGAGATTCAAAGGACTTATCTGGCTGCAGGGAGCTGTTTTACTATAGTTTGTGGCACAATTCGTTCTCGTAGCTCAGCTGGACAGAGCGACCGCCTCCTAAGCGGTAGGTCGGGTGTTCGAATCA
>JAILJL010000099.1 GCA_024694785.1 Lachnospiraceae bacterium | reverse complement strand
TGTCTTATGTACTTTTCCATAATATCTCTTGAGGTCACCACCTCTAATTTATTAGCCGACTTTCCCATTCGTTGAAGGAGAATCTGCACAATATTAAAGTCCGTTATCGTGCTGCCATCGCGAAAATTCCGTAATGAAGTTCGCGAGCAAATGCCCAAACACAATTTCCGTTCGGTAATATTTCCCTGCTGAAATTTCTCATCAATCAATTGCGATATCTGATCATTAATTGTATACATACTATTCAAGTCCCCCGTTATAATTCTTCACCATATCGCGCAACAGATAGTCCTATTAACAAAAACAACCGCCAGTCCTAACCAAAACACTGACGGTTGATGTAAAAAATAATCCTCTAATATTCAAGATCCTTCCATGCTACCTCAGGTGCCTGTGCGCTGCTTGCATCCAATCCGTACTTTGCGAATATTCCTTCGAGGAAAGTCGGTGCATCCGCTACAGGTACTACATGAATTTCCTTATTTTTGTAATAATCTGCATAATCACTGTCCGCTTCATAGAATACTTCGCCCTGATTATCACTAAAGATATAGTAAAGCGATTTCTTACCATACTCATAGAAGTCCTCATCGGTATAATTTGCATAATCGTAAGGCTCTGTACGAATCATCTGCATGATATAACCATTATCTCCCGAATCCACGCACAATTCAGGCACAGTCGGATAATCCGAGCCGGAAAGCATAGTCGAGAAATATCCGGCAGGAATAATGCACTTTGACAATCCGTATACAGAATCGATTCCACAGACATAATTAACGTTTCCGTCTTTATCTATAGCTCTATACTCCATTGAATGTTCAAATGCGCTATTTGAACCGCCATATGTAACAATACCGTTGGTAAGTATGGTTGATGCAGTTCTGTAATATGTATCCGTTCTAAGAAGCGCTTTAATGGTACCTGAATAGTTCTTAAGAATCACCATTACTTCCGCGAAATCGGTCTTATCCTCATTGGTATATACGAACTTAACTGCCAATTCAGGCTCCCCGTCGTTACCTGCATCGATGATTCCATACTGAATCTTATCAAGCTTGTTAATTACAACATACCATTCTGCCTCAATGTTAAATGAAGCAGACATATCATCAATGGTATATTCCTTATCCTTTGTAAGTCCATTTACGTTATCACCTGCAATTGCACTTTTCTCGCCGTTAAGAAATGCCGCATAGATTTCCTCGGAACCCTTCTCTGCAGAATTATCCGATTCATCGTTATTATCGCCATTATCCTGCTCTTTGTTATCTTCAACATTATTATTTCCGGCATTATCGGACTTGTTACCGGATAAACCGCATCCCGTTATCAATAATGCCATAATCAAACCAGCAATCAATAATACTTTAATTCTTTTCATAAATCATACTCCCTTATATAAATAGTATTGCGATAACTCGCGAATGAAATTATATACTTAACCAATTACATAATCAAGTATTTTACATAATTCACCAAATTTTCACTATAAAAGCTTCCCGACATATCTCTCAAGATACGGATCTATATACTTACATAACCCTATTTCTTCCATGAGTGTTGCTATTCTTGTCGCAATTCTCTCGGTAAGACTTACCGCTTCATCCTTAAGATTAAGGCGATCCGCTACGTAAGGAAGTCCTTCCCATTTTGAACGATCAAGGTAGATTCCGGCAAGCTTTGCTATAAGTTCCGATATATCACCGGCCTCTTCAATCTCTTCCATCCTCTTGAATGTCCACTTATAATATGGCGGATATGTACGATGCAATAAAAAGAACAACTGCATGGCAGAATTAATCCCTTGTGCTCTGCACATTTCGGCAGCAACGATATCTTTTCGTGTCATAGAGCGTGCATAGTTTACCTGCATGGCCTGCGAGAACAAGTGTAATTCCATATCTATGCGCTCTTTCCATATCGTATCGGGATAATAGTCTAAAAGCGCCTGACGATATGCAGTGAATTTCCCAAGTTCATCTCTGAATACTTCTCCGTTAACTGCCGTTGCAAGGCAATTATGGTCAAGCCTTCGCCAATCATCATCCGTTATAATCGCATGCTCGGTATCGCAATCAATATTAAGAATATTGGAATAGAAGCTATGAATCGTCATAACACCACGCCGTTCCATAAGGCGCTCGGTAAGGTTTGAATCATGCTTATTTACAAATTCATTATAAAGAATCGACAGAAGATTACCGTATTTCTTGTAATCCTCATCCGTAAGCCAAAGACACACCCCTGTACCGAAATCATGATCTCGCGACATGCAATCATCATATCCGAAGCAATCCGAGCCTTCGCCTGCAATACCTACCGCAATTCGTGCTTCCGCCTCCGGAAACTTTTCATGTATCATCGGCTTAACTTCCGCTTCATAGAACCTGCGGCTTCTGTCAAATACCGAATTATCAAGAACTTTTCTATCCATGAGCACCTCCTTTAATAATCTAATCTAATAATACATTGTTGCATTTCAACTAGCAAGCAATGCTACAAAAAAAACAATCAACCGCCAGTCCAATCCCAAGCACTAGCAGTTGATATTTAAAAATCAACAAATTGGGCAACCGTCTATCGGTAGCTCCTTATTTATCTATATTTTACTCTGAGCATACTAATCAATGAATTCCAGTTTCAATAATACGCCTCTGCGCGCTTAAAACCAACTCTACCATATGCATCCTTGCAATTTCTGGTACCATATATTCTTCATCCACAAGATGCCTTATTGCACCACCACTTGCAACATCATATGTAAAATTAGATAATACACGATTAAAAGTATCATTACTCGTCTTTAATTCTAAGTATAATCCTCAATAATATACGCT
>JAILJL010000060.1 GCA_024694785.1 Lachnospiraceae bacterium | reverse complement strand
TCCTGCTCGGACTGGGGCTGTCGTATGTGGTGAAACCTGGTGTTGTCGTAATCCATCAGTCAAGTCCTCTCAATTCCACACAAGGTATGTATTTTAAAAGAAGCTCTTTAAAAGCCTCCAGATCTTCTTTTTCGTAAGCTGTAAATCCCGGCGATATAACCTGTTCGTTCTCGCGGTAGTTTTGTAAGTAGTAGCAAGGGGTGCCCTTAATCCACCCGCCGATTCTTTCAAAATCCTCGGCTTTGTGTAATTCTTTAACTACCGTTGTCCTGAATTCATAAGGCGTAGAGCCTGCAAGCAACATCCGGACGGATTCGTCAATCTTATCAATGTCAAGATCGGCAACGCCGGTTGTCATGGCGTATTTTTCCTTTGAATTCTTGATATCCATTGCGACATAATCGACAAGTTTGTTATCTATAAGAGCCCTTAAAGCAGCAGGATTATAGCCGTTCGTATCTAATTTAACCAGAAGGCCAAGAGCTTTTACCTTGGCAAGGAATTCCGGCAAGTCGCGCTGTAATGTCGGTTCGCCGCCCGTCACGCAGATTCCGTCGAGCATATTTTTGTGCTTACCTAAGTAGGTGAGAATCTCGTCTTCTTTATAGCTTTCTACCGCACTCGGATTAAGCACGAGATCCCCGTTATGACAAAATGGACAGCGGAAATTGCATCCTCCCGTAAATATGGTGGATGCCACGTGCTCCGGAAAGTCCAGAAGAGTTGTTTTATTAAAGCCTAAGATTTGCATACTACTACCTCTTTAAGGTATAATGGGGTCAGACCCCATAGAAATTGTGAACTCGCACATCGTTATTATACCACAGTCGCGAGAATTCTACAAAGCGAGGAAGAAAATGACAATCGACGAGAAATTCATGAAAAAAGCGCTTGCAGAGGCGAAGAAAGCATATGCCCTCGATGAAGTACCGATAGGATGCGTAATAGTCTTTGACGGCAGGATAATCGCCCGCGGCTATAACAGGCGCAATACCGACAAGTCTACCCTTGCTCATGCGGAGCTTATCGCAATTAAGAAGGCGGCGAAGAAGCTTGGCGACTGGAGGCTTGAAGGTTGCACCATGTATATAACCCTTGAGCCATGCCAGATGTGCGCAGGAGCAATCGTGCAGGCGCGGGTGGATCGCGTTGTAATCGGGTCTATGAATAAGAAGGCAGGCTGTGCAGGCTCAGTTATCAACTTACTTGATATGAAGGAATTTAACCATCAGGTAGAGCTTACGCGTGGCGTGCTTGAAGAAGAATCAAGCACCATGTTATCGGAGTTTTTTAAGGAGCTTCGGGCAAAGAAGGCGGCAGAAGAGGATTAGATGGTAAAAGCGCAGACGGCAAGATTAAATTGACAATCTTTTGTACGCGTTGTATACTATCATTTGCATATGACATCTGCATGTTATTTGGAGCGGCAGGCTTCGGGTCTTGTGCGGCGGAAATCTCCGAACCGTGTCAGGTTGGGAACAAAGCAGCACTAAGGGGAAGCTTCCGGGTGCCACGAGGTTGCCTTGGGCCTGTCACTCGAGATAATACGCAGGTGTTTTTTTATAGGAATGGCATATGAAAGAGAAGAAGATAAGGCGGATACTGGTAATCGCGATACTTGCGATTACGGCAGTATCGATAATGGTCAAATTTAATATAAAAGCGCCAACCCCACAAAATACGGCTATCGTTAATGATATAGACAAAAGTGAATCGAACAATACTACTGATGTCGATGATAGCGATACCGCCGTGGATAATACGGATAACAGCGATGCGGGCAGTGGAGAAGTTGACGGCAGTAGCGATAACACCGACGATTCCGGAGATGATTCGAATCAAGGAAGCGACTCTAACAAGGATGAGGACAATTCCGGAGACGACGGCAATACAGATAACGGTGACGTCGATAAGCCTTCAGACGACGATGAAGACAAAGACGAAGATCCGGTTAATTATATAACCGTATACATGACGATCGACGTGACGCTCCTTGCAGACGGGGAAGTGCTTCGCGCAAATAATCACGAGAACAAAATTCAATATACGGGTGATAACGGCATTATAGCCGCGCGTGTTGCGGTAAAAGTTCCGGAGAATGCGAGCGTATATGACGCACTGCATACATTCTGTCTCGAACACGATATTCAGATGGAAGCATCGGGAACATCGTTTGGCACTGCATACATTCGAGGAATTAACCACTTGTACGAGTTTGACGGGGGAATTTCCTCGGGATGGGTGTTCCTTGTAAATAATGTATATGCAACAAGTGGGGCATCCAATGTGCATTTAGAGGAAGGCGACGAAGTAAGGTGGTTCTATACGCTTGCATTCGGTAAGGATGTATCATAATTACGCGGGGAATATTACGAGTGGCGCCCATGAAAACAAATACCGCACAAAAGAGGAACTATGAACAGACTTAGGAAACTGCATCCGCTTCCGACAATAATATACTTTATTATCCTCCTCGGAATCCAGATGTGGACATTTAACAGTTACATATTGGCAGCAGGCTATATTGCGGCATCCGTTTGCATGATATATATGGCAGGATTCGCTGATTATTTAGGGAAGTTGCCGCTTGACGCGTTAATCGTGGTGCTTTGCGCAGGGATTAACCTTCTGGCATATCATGACGGAGAGCACATTCTCTTCTATCTAAATGGTAACAGAGTTACCTTCGAAGCGATTAATTTCGGTATTCATATGGGAATATATATAGTCACGGTCATTAAGTGGTGCCTTTTATACGGGCGTATAATGACGGAAGACGAGTTTATCTATCTGTTCGGGCGCTTCGCGCCGACTGTGGCGCTTATGCTGTCCCAGGTCTTCAGAACAATTCCATACTTACGGGAAGATTATAAGAATATAAGGATGGCGTCATCAGGCCTTGGCAAAAGCGGCGTCCGGTCGCATATGGAAGACATAAGTACGCTGATATCCAAGTCACTTGAGGAATCGATATATAGAGGGGAACTCATGGAAGATCGCGGATACGGAGTGGGAAAGCGGACTAATTATCACAGGTTCCGATTTAAGAGAAGAGATATGGCAGCGATTATAATAGAAATGACGATTGGCGTATTGCTCTTTGCGGAGGTTGCAAGCGGAAGAATGACAATTTTCTTTTATCCTTTATGCGGTTTTAGGGCGGAAAAGGCGGAACTTATAACTGTAGCGGCAGTATTTTTCATATATGGATTGTTACCTACGTTACTTAAGAAGGATGAGGTGCGATAAATGACAGGCATAAGAATCGAGAATCTTACATTTACATATAAGGAGGCGTCTGCGCCTACGCTTAAAGACATTAACCTGTCTATAGATAAGGGAGCGATAGCGCTTATAATAGGCGAATCGGGAAGTGGCAAGACCACACTCATAAGACAGCTTAAGACAACGTTAACACCATATGGAGAAAGAACCGGCAAGGTATATATTAACGATATAGACGAGGAAGCCCTTGAATCAAAGGAAAGGGTTGCGACCATAGGGTACGTTGGTCAGAACCCCGAAATATCCATGGTAACCGACAGAGTATATTCAGAGCTTGCCTTTGTAATGGAGAATCTTGGGGAGGATAATGGCAAGATACGAAGAACAATAGCGGAAGTTGCGCATTATTTCGGGCTTGAGGAGCTTTTCCTCAAGAAGACGAATGAATTGTCGGGCGGAGAGAAACAGCTTGTGTCTCTTGCATCCGCAATGACCACCAATCCCCGGGTATTACTCCTTGACGAGCCGACAGCCATGCTTGATCCTCTGTCTGCGGTCAAACTTATCAATGTATTAAAGCGCATCAACGAAGAATTCGGGACAACCATAGTTATAACCGAGCAGAGGCTGGAAGAAATATATGAAATCGCCGACATGGTCATAGTAATGAAAGACGGAAAGGTGGAGAAAGCAGGCACTCCCGGGGATGCTTCCAAGTATCTTTCCGCTTGTTGCGATGATAATGGGTTAAGAAACGGACTCCCGGCGCAGATAAGATTATATAAGGAAGCATCCAAATTACGTGAAGGGTGTCCGCTTACATTGAAAGAAGGCCGAATCTGGTTTAACAAAGAATTCGGAAGATGCACCGGTAAACCGTGTGATTGCGCCGAAACCGGGACGGATATAACTTCAAAAGAAGAGATACTTAAGATAGATGAACTGGCAGCGGGATATAAGGATAAGCCCTATGTACTTCGTAATGTGGATCTCATGATTAATAAGGGTGAATTTATTTGCCTATTGGGAGGTAACGGAGCGGGAAAAAGCACAATTTTGAAAGCGTTGCTCCGTGAAGCCGAAGTAACAGAGGGACGATTCTATTATAAAGGACGTAAGGTTAAGAGCCTTCCTCTTGGAAAGAATGAAGCGGTATACCTTCCCCAGAACCCAATGGCTATGTTTACCGAGGTTACGGTGAAAGAGGAAATAGAGTCCTTATATGACAACAAGCTTACACCGGAGGATGCCATAAGCGCGGAGGATGCCCTTAAGAAGTTCCGGCTGGAGGAGTTTAAAGATTTACATCCATATGATCTGTCCGGGGGACAGATGCAGCGACTGGCGCTGGCTAAAGCCCTGATATTAAACCCTGATTTACTTTTGATAGATGAGCCGACAAAAGGTATGGATCCGGGCTTTAAAATCGAATTTGCGTCGATTCTTAACGAACTTAAAAACAGCGGCAAGTCAATTCTTATGGTATCGCATGACGTGGAATTTGCCGCTCGATACGCCGATAAGTGTGCGCTTTTATTCGATGGGGAAATTGCCGATTTCGCGGGAAGAAGACAGTTTTTCGCCGGAAATCTATTCTATAAGACAGCGGTTAACAGCATGGTAAGGGATGTGTTACCTAATTGCAATACGGTAGCGGAGGTAATGGAATGTATTATGCACTAGGAAGCCTTGTTGCAGCGCTTTTACTTATATTCATCTTTCATAGGGTCTTTCATATCGAGAAGAAGTCTGCCAGAGAGATAATGATGCTGGTTGTATTGATTGCCTTAACCGTACTTGGAAACCTTGCATCGGTGCAGGTTCTGCCTTTTCAATTCGGTACCGCGATGGTAATCTTAACCGCGGTGGGATTCGGCCCTGAAGCAGGGTTTATAGTGGGCAGTATGGCGCGATTAATGGTTAACTTTTTTCAGGGCCAGGGACCATGGACTCCGTGGGAGATGGTAGGCTGGGGAGTACTTGGAATATTAACCGGTGTTTTTTTTGCGAAATACAAGAAAAATACATTGAAAAATGATATTATATTAGCGGGGTGGACGTTTCTGTCGGTATTCTTATTGTACGGCACCCTTATGAATTTATTTACTTTCCTTTTTGCCGTAAGGTATGCAAGGGACGATTCAATCTTAAATATCTTTATAAGGACCTATGCAACGGGAATTCCGTATGATTTGCTTCACGCCGCACGCGCGGCAATAGCGGTATTTCTTTTATCCAATCCGGTATTAAAACGAATTGACAGGATCAAAGTGAAGTACGGCTTTTACCGAATCAAAAGACAAAGGAGAATATAAATGAAGAGACGTTTATTAGCGCTTGCACTTGCTTTATCGATGATTCTTTCAGCATTTGCAATGCCGGCAGCAGAAGTTTCCGCAAAAACCGGAGCGGGAGCAGCAGTTATCACAGAAGCAAAGGTACAGTTTGCAGAGATTACCAAGGCATATAAAGAGACATATGCCAAGATGCGTAAGGAGATTACTCCTGAATTCGGCAACGAGTGGAATCTTCTCGTTATCGCAAAGTCAGGCATCAAGAACAAGAATAACACATGGTTAATGAATAAGTATTGCGCAAATATCGCGACAATGCTTAAGGTTAACGGCAAGCTCGTAAGTAAGGATCAGGACGGCAACCCTGTTGATGCAAAGGTTACGGATTACGAGAGAGTTATAATCTTACTTTCCGTACTTGGCAAGAATCCTTCCAATTTCTACGGATACAACTTGCTTGAGCAGATCGCTGACTACGATGCGGTAACAGGCGTAGGTGTCAATGCGGTTATCTATGCGCTTCTTGCGCTTGATTCCGGTAACTATGCAATTCCTGCAACAAAGAGCGGCACACAGGCGACAAGAAAGATGTACCTTGACTATATACTTAAGTCAGAGCTTAAGGATGGCGGCTTTAATTGGGGATTTGACGATGCTGTAGATCCTGACCTTACAGGTATGGCAATCACAGCACTTGCACCATATAGACAGTTTAAGGCAGTAAGCGCAGCAGTTGACAGAGCAGTAGAAGTGCTTTCCGCAATTCAGACAGATGACGGAACTTTTGAAAGCTGGGGTTCTAAGAATTCAGATTCGACGGCATGGGCAGTAATCGCACTTACAGCCCTTGGCAGAGATCCTCATAAGGATGCTGAATTTACCAAGAACGGAACGCCTGTACTTGATGCGCTTCTTACATTCTATATGGGTGGCGGACAGTTCTCGTGGATAGCAGACAATACATACAATGCATATTCGACAACAGAATCCGCAATGGCACTTGCCGCATATATCAATATGGCTGGCAAAAAGAGCCCGATTTTTAAGAAGTAATTGCGAAAGCATATAAATAAAGTACGGATTTAATCCGAAATAAAATTAAAATAAGGTGTAGAGACCACAATTACGGAGGTTATTATGGCAAGAACAGGTAAGTATGACAGATTACTCGAATTGTTAAGGAGTTACGGCAGCGTGGCCGTAGCATTCTCCGGAGGTGTGGACTCTACACTTCTTTTGTATGCGGCGAGAGAAGCCCTCGGAGATAAAGCAATCGCGGTAACCGTTATGAGCGATTTCATCCCTAAGTGGGAGAGCAAGGAAGCAGAGGAATACTGCCGCAATAAGAGAATAGAACATAAGATACATGTAATCGAAGGATTAACAATTGAAGGATTCGCAGCGAATCCTAAGGACAGATGTTATATATGCAAAAAAGCGCTTTTTACGAAGATGCTCGAGATCGCTAAGAGTGTGGGCTGCGAGGCCGTAGTGGAAGGCTCTGTTATGGACGATTTATCCGATTATCGTCCGGGATTAAAAGCGCTATCGGAACTTAATA
>JAILJL010000049.1 GCA_024694785.1 Lachnospiraceae bacterium | reverse complement strand
AAGCTACGTCTTCTGCTTTGATAAAACGACCGAATCTTTTCGGAAGGAAATACCAGATTATCGGAAGTATAATCACCGCCGCAATTACAATTATAATGATTAGAGTTTTCTTTTTCATAACTTATGCCTCCTTAGTATGTTATAACTTGAATATAACAAATGGAAGTTTATTTGACAATAAAATTTATAAATGACCAAAAGCCGAGGAGCTCCTGGGCTTTTGTTTCAAGATAGAACGAAATATTTGTATAAAGATGCGTTGAAAAAATATTCGAAAGATGTTACGATATATATCAAATGGAGGTGGTAGTATGCCTAAAATTGCACCTATTTCAGATCTTAGAAATTATGGTCAGATTCTTGATAAGGTTGAAGAAGGACAGCCTGTATACTTAACAAAGAACGGACGTGGACAGTATAGTATACATTGTATTGAAGATGATGAAATCTTCGAGAAAGCCAGGGCTATGGTTAAGCTAATGGGGGAGCTTAATGAAGGATTTGCGTCCGGTGAAGAGAGCGGCTGGATAAGTGACGCAGACGTAGAAAAGCACTTTAAAGAGAAGTATAAGAGGGCGAAAAATAATAATGGCATATAAGATAGTCTACTCCGATGTTGCATTGGCTGATATGGATAAGGCTTGGGATGAGATATATGAAGCTTCAAAGGATATAGATATTGCGGATAATTATATTAAGACTCTAAGAGTTAATCTCAAGGAAATAAGTAAACATCCCGGGACCGGCGCAAGGCTACATTATGAAGATATGTTCACCGGGATATATTATGTAACTCACAAAAAGTACAGTGCTTTTTATAGAATTGTAGGCGATAGAATTCAAGTAGGAAGAGTTCTATATAACAAAAGTGAATATATAAAAAGGGTTATTGATACTATGTAAGCGCAGATATATTTATCTGCGCTTTTTGTAGAAAAAAGGTGTTGCTTTTCAATTTTAAGAGTAGTATAGTACATTACTAAATAACTTGAATGGAGGGATGGGACATGATTATTAAGAACGAAATACCGATACTTGAATATGATGATTTTTCGAAGGAAATAGTACCGCCTGAGGCAGAATTGAAAGGAATCAAATTGCCGGAGAAGTGTCTCTTCGCATTCCTGGGCGATGTAGTAGATAAGTATGCCGAACCTAATAATGCGAAGGTGGTTAATGAACTTGTTACGGTATCGCATAGAGTTAAAGTATATGTATTGCACGAGAAAAAAGAAGATATATGCCTGGTACAGTCAATAGTCGGTGCGCCGGCAGCAGTATCTATATTGGATACACTTTTAGCCGTAGGTGTTAAGAAAGTTATAGCAGTGGGTTCTTGTGGTGTACTTAAGGAACTTCCCGAGAATGCATTTTTGGTTCCGACAAAAGCGCTTAGAGATGAGGGTACGTCGTATCATTATCTGCCTGCATCGAGATATATTGAATTGGACGAAGAACCTTTAAGAGTGATTGAAAAGACATTTAGCAAGCATGATTTACCATTTGTTACTTGTGTGACATGGTCAACGGACGGATTCTTTAGAGAGACGCGTGATATGGTAGAATATCGCCTTAACGAAGGATGCGCCGTTGTAGAGATGGAGTGCGCAGCACTTGCGGCCTGCAGCAGAAAGCGTGGCGCAAAGTTCGGACAATTCTTGTTTACGGCAGATTCACTTGCTAATGTCCACGAATACGACGCAAGAGATTTCGGAAGAGATTCTCACGAAAAAGCGCTTTTATTGGGATTGGATGTTTTAAGAGAATATAATTAAGCAAAAAGCCGGGTACCCCGGCTTTTACTTTGTGGTTTTAAGAAATCCGAAAATGTGCTATAATAAGCATAATTTAATGCTGAACGCGCTCAGAATACGTTTAATAAAGAAGGAGAAATATTATGAGAGAGTCAAAGAAGAACCGCGAGGCGATAGAACTTGCGAAGCTTAAGATACTGCAAGCAGCGAAAAAGCCTGCATGTTATCTTGGCATAGTTATGGTAGTGCTTACAATCGTCTATATAGTCGATGAAATCACATCCAGTATGAATTCGGCAATGCAGCCGTACATTTTATTCGATTTATTCAACATAACATCAAGAGATGTTAATTCGGATCTTTATAAGCATGCGATTAATGTAATCGCACCGCTTTCCATGTTATCGACATTTCTTCTTATAGTAACCCCGTTTTATAAGGCACTTGCCGACAGATTTGGTAGAAGAATATTCCTTATGATTAATACTATGGGAATGGGCGTCGGAATGCTTATAGTAATGATGTCATCGGAGGTTTGGCAGTATATCGTCGGTGTATTCGTAATGTCATTCTTTACACCTAATGATATGCAGGTACTTTACATCATGGAGGTAGCCCCGAAGGAAAAGCGCGCGACCTATAGCTTTGTCGCAAAAGGAATCGCGCTTATGAGCGCATCGCTTATCGGAGTATTTTCCAAGATTTTCCTTAAAGAAGAACTTACGCATAGCTGGAAGAATGTGTATTTCATCCCTGTTGTGCTTGCACTTGTTATAGGATTCGCCTGCATCTTCTTCGTTAAGGAGACACCTGTTTTCTTGGATCAGCGAATTGCATATCTTTCACTTACGGAAGAAGAGAGAAAGCAGAATAAGCTTGAAGAAAAGAAGAATAATACATCGGAAAATGGTGGTGTATTCAATGCGTTAAAGTTCATCTTTACCAATACGCAGTTAAGATGGATACTTATTGCAGGTTTCATATTCTTTGTAACGACGGTATATACTTCATATTATGCAACCGTTCTTGAAGGTGCGATGACTACAGACAGAGTTGCAACGGCAATTATCATATTCCCGCTTGCAAACGGAATAATGACAATTGTTTCGGGATTTATATCGGATCGTATCGGCAGAAAGAATGCATGTATAGCCCTTGGTGCGGTTACACTTCTTGCGCTTCTTGTATTTATATTTGCGTGCCGTGCAGATCTTGGTCCTGTTGTTGCGGGAATCGCATATGGTATTTCAATCGGCGGATTATGGTCAATGTCTGATACGATAATCCTTACAATGCCTGCGGAGTCAACACCGTCAGGAATGAGAGCGTCGGTTATGGGAACGATTTCCGTACTTATAGGTTCGGGTATGTTTGTAGGACAGGGATTATTCATTCTCTGCCAGAATTTCATGCCGATGGATATGGTATTCCTTATCATAAGTGTACCTTTTATGGCACTTTCATTATTTATTATAATGGCCAAGGTAAAAGAGACAAAGGATGTGGATCTCGAGAATATTACTGCAGATACATATAAGTAAGGTAAGATATGTTACACGATAAGGATATAAGAGAGCCATTATTCGATTATCTTGATGAGACATTCGGTAAGACCAGAGTCATGGAAGAGAAGATGATGGGAAAGTCGCGTGCTGATGTGATTATGGTAATAGAAGATGCCGTTGTCGGAATCGAGATCAAATCGGATGCAGATACATATATGAGACTTAAGACTCAAGTTAAAGATTATGATCGCTATTTTGACTATAATATCATAGTGGTGGGAACCGCCCATGCCATGCATATAAAAGAGCACGTTCCTGAGTATTGGGGAATAATAACGGTAGAAGAGATTGGCGGAGAGCCTGATTTCTACACGTATAGGGAAGCTATACGTAATGATAAGGTTGAGATTCTTCGAAAAATGGAATTACTCTGGCGACCGGAACTTGCAATGTTGCAGGAGAAGTACGGGATGCCGAAGTATGCGAATCTGGGCAAGGATAAGGTACGTGCAAGGATAGCGGCGTATATGGAAGATAATACTAATATCCTCAATCATGATATAAGTGAGCTGCTTTTTGAGCGTGATTATGATAAGATGCTTGCGGATATCGTAGCGTATCGCAAGGCAGCCAATCCTCGGCGTCGCGGCCCGAAGAAGAGCACCGGCATACGCAGAACCAGAAAAAGAGCACAATAAAAGGCGGTTTTTAAACCGCCTTTTTGCATTATTAATGATTATTGCAGAGCTTCAAATATTCTATCAAGAATACTTCCGATTGTCATCTGCGACAAACCATTTTCTATGGTTAGTGCAAAATGTGTACCATCCATTTCAAAGGTATATACCGTAATTCCCATCGAATCTACATAACCGCATTCAAGATCGATAATTCCGGAGCTTGTATCTGTTGTGATTGTATAGGAATCTTTAATTTCCGAATTACTAAATCCGGAAAGCCCATTAACGCAGTCTTCATCGCGGGTCATGCGTAAAGTGCATAAGGTATCCCCACCGTTAACGGCCGTCATTATAAAGGAAATCTCACCAATCTTACCGTCAAGAATGGAAAGAGTTGCATCTTCAGAAATAATTGTCGAATCAATCTTGATTCCGAGTTCATCCAGAAAATCCTGAGAATCACTTATCTCGACAATAGCCATATCTTCATCGTTTACTATATCATTATTAGCATCATCAAGAACGGGAGCCGTGTCGACTTCCTCTTTTTTGCTGCATCCGATAAGGAAGAGCAAGGCAATGCATGCTATAAGAATGTTTTTTTTCATAGCAAAGGCCTCCATGAACGTTATTCTTGTATTAATCATACAACTTGATTATTTTATCATAAAAACGTGTTGAAGTCATTAAGTACCATCTTACAATTATTATTTTTTTTGTTATACTAGTATCTATAGTGTGTCTTTCACGGAAGGCAAAAAATGAAATAAGGAAGTTATAAAATGGCGAAACAGCAGATATCTCAATTTGATAAAATGACCAAAACACCGGTTACGAAGCTTATCATCATGCTTTCGATACCGACTATT
The DNA here is from genome assembly GCA_024694785.1 of Lachnospiraceae bacterium. Lineage (GTDB taxonomy): Bacteria > Bacillota > Clostridia > Lachnospirales > Lachnospiraceae > XBB1006. The sequence goes on along the minus strand of JAILJL010000049.1, from coordinate 1,941 downwards.
ATATCGATGCTTGTGTCGAATATATATAACCTTGTCGATACAAAGTTTGTAGGCAAATTAGGAACCTCCGCATCCGGTGCGGTTGGAATAGTATTCGGATATATGGCGATCTTACAGGCTATAGGATTCCTGTTCGGCCAGGGTTCCGGTTCAATTATGTCAAGACAGTTGGGAAAGCAGGATGTGGAGCGTGCAAGTCGCACTGCATCTACGGGATTTGCTTTTTCTTTTGCATGTTCTTTGATAATAGGGATTATAAGTTTACTTGTACTTGATGATCTTGTAATGTTTCTTGGAAGTACCCCGACAATAGCACCATACGCAAAGACGTATATAACATTTATAATAGCAGCGGCACCATTCGTGTCATCATCCTTTACACTTAATAACATCTTAAGATATGAGGGTAAAGCCGTATTCGGAATGGCGGGTATGATGACCGGTGCACTTCTTAATATCGGCGGCGATTATCTTTTCATGTTCAAAATGAATATGGGAATTGCGGGAGCAGGACTTTCTACGGCAATTTCTCAAGTGGTGAGTTTTGTAATTCTGCTAAGTGCATTTTGGAGACATAAGACACAGTGCATGTTATCACTTAAATTTGTTTATCTTGACTACAGACAGATTTTCAATATTACAGCAACAGGTTTTCCGAGCTTGCTCCGTCAGGCGCTTAACAGTATAAGCACCATTATTCTTAATACCGAGGCAAGAGTCTACGGAGACAGTGCGGTTGCTGCAATGAGTATAGTATCCCGTGTGGGATTTTTCGTATTCGCGGTCGCAATCGGAATAGGACAGGGATTCCAGCCTGTATCTGCATTTAATTACGGCGCAGGTAAGCATGACAGAGTGCGTAAAGCATTCTTTACAACGGTCACCCTGTCGGAGCTTGCAATGCTTGTATTCAGCGTTCTCGTATACTTTAATGCGAGCGATATAGTCTGGCGTTTCCGCGAAGATGCGGAAGTAGTAAAAGTCGGAGCAAGAGCTTTGAAGCTTTACGTGCTTGCGCAGGTAACGCTTCCTACATCTATGGCATGTGAGATGCTTTACCAAAGTACCGGTCGAAAGCTCGGCGCGACGTTACTTTCCGCAATGCGAAGCGGAATCTTCTTCATACCGGCACTTTTAATACTGTCGAGGATAAGAGGATTGTCGGGAATTCAGGAAGCACAGCCTTTGGCATTTGTACTTTCCTTCCCGATATCGATTATATTTATAATAGTATACTTTAAGAGGTACGGTGAAAAAGCTCAGGCCGAAAGAGCGGCGAAAGCGCTTAGATAAAGGTACATATAGTGAACAATACGGTAATGGGAATCTTGGCACATGTCGATGCAGGTAAGACGACACTTTCCGAGTGCCTTCTCTATCATGCCGATGTAATTAAGACAATGGGCAGAGTAGACAAGAAGGATGCTTACCTTGATACCGAAGAAGCCGAGAAAATGCGCGGAATTACAATTTATGCAAAGCAGGCAGAGCTTAACCTTGAGGGAAGAACTTTTACACTGCTTGATACACCGGGACATGTCGACTTTTCTCCTGAGACGGAGAGAGTATTACAGGTCCTGGATATTTGTGTACTTGTAATTTCCGGCGCATCGGGAGTGCAGTCCCATACGAAGACCTTGTGGAGGCTTCTTCGCACATATAATGTCCCGACTATAATCTTTGTTAATAAGATGGATCAGGACGGAACCGATAAGACTAAGCTTCTTCACGAGATCAAGAAAGAATTAAGCGTAGATGCGGATGTCTTTTTTGACGGAGATAAGATTTCCAATGAGTTTATTGAGATGGCAGCAGCAACGGATGAAGCGTTACTGTCTGAATATCTCGAGGTGGGGAACCTTGATAACACTGAGATTACAGAGCTTTTTAATAAAAGTGCGGTATTCCCTGTATTCTTCGGAAGCGCATTAAAGGATATCG